>CAZWFZ010000001.1:0-30271 GCA_964633455.1 uncultured Candidatus Peribacteria bacterium
AGAACTTTTTGCTTCTTTTTGGGTCATGCCAAAAAGAAGGCCACCCCGGCAGGGGGAATATTACTTTTATAAAACAGGTATGCTTAATCTTACCAAGATACGAAGAAGTTTCCTCAACTTCCTCCTCCCACCCCACTGCCTTGTTTGCGAACAGATCGGCTCCTACTTTTGCAATACATGTAAAAAGAAGCTCGAACTACACCCACCCATCTGTCCTGTTTGTCATCAACCTTCACGTGAATTCCGTAGATGCTTGGGATGTCACTGACCATTGGATCAAGTACTCATTATGTTCACCTACTCCCCCGCCATACAAACGCTTATTAAGCAATTTAAATATGGACATAGCTCGCTTCTCGCTGAATTTCTTTGAACACAATTGGCTTTACATATGAGCACCCAAGAACACTGGCAAGCATATAAAGAAAAAGTGGTGATTACCTCCATCCCTATGCATCGATACAAGCAATATCGAGTTAGGTGATTCAATCAAGCCAAACTTTTGGCACAAACCTGTGCCAGAGAACTAGATATTCCTTACCACGACCTACTCATCAAACAACAATGGACTTTTTCACAAGCAAGTAAATCAAAAAACACGAGAGAAGACTCACTACAAAAGGTATTTAGAGCTTCTGAAGCGGATTTTGTTCCGAAACATATTATTTTGGTCGATGATGTGATGACCACAGGAAGCACGCTGGTGCAGGCAGCCAATGTGCTCAAACAAAAATATCCTCAAGCAACTATCTGGTGAGCAGTGATTGCCAGAAATGGGTAAAAATACAGTATATTTTTTGACTTTATTCATAATTAATATATAATACATAAAACTTTATTCTTTTCTTCCTCAAATGCTCTGATTTTTCAAAAAATCTGCAGAATCCAAAGAATTTACTACTTTTGAAGAGTGAATTATGCTTCTTCGTAAATGAGGCTGGTCGGATCAACAGATTGAGGAATTTATGAGAATGTCTCATCAAGAAATAGAAAGGGAGGCTGAAACACAAAGAGAGTATGAGGCAGAACTCACTCCAGAACAAAGACAAAAAGGATTAGATCATTATTCACAAAGCATTTCTGATTTATTTACTGAATCCTGAAAATTTAATGGTAGAAAAACAATATATGACAAAAATAAGGAAGCACAAGAACTTAAAAAAGAGATAATTAAACAAAAAGCAAAAAAATGTGCAGACATACTAGAAAAAGTTTTTTGGTCACTCAAAAGCGAAAGTCCACTTAAGAGCAGATTTGATGTATATGGCACAGACGCTTGATGGGATGCTATCACACAAGCAGTAGATAAGTCTTATGGTATGCGGGAAGCGGCGACTATATTTGACTGAGTGAAGTGACTTCTCGAACAAAAATGACTTTCAATGAATCGTCCCGCATACGACTATTTTGTTCAAAAAGAAAGATGAGGTGGTGTATGGTTAGACGTAGGGATTATAGGTGAAGATACGATAAGGGAAAAAGAAATTGAAAAAAGAGCAGTCACCTGTGCTAAGGTACTTGAGCATATCTATACTGATCTATCAAAGGAGAATACCGAGGAAAATGAATTTGACCTCTATGAAAATCCCTTCGGTAAGGATGCAATTTTGCAGGCATTAGCTTGATACGAAGATGGATTACGTACAGATGAAATATTAAAGAAACTTGTAACTCTACTCGAACAGAGAGGATATATCTGTTCTTGTCCTACTATTGACTATTTTATGGCAAAACAACTTAAAGGATATTTCTATGTATCCAAAAAGATTGTTGGAAAAGAGGTGTAGACATTATTGTCCACTTCTTTGATTTTTGTCTACACAAATTTTTGACATTCTTTTACAAATTGGCTTTTGTAGCCAAAAAATAAAAGTGCTGTATTGTAAAAAAAGAGTAGACACACCCTTTATTTGACGAAGTGAGAAAATGTAGTTCGCTGTGCCTGAGGTAATCGGCGACGTCCATGTTCCAAAAGGTAATCAGAAGGAACTAGATGTTGTATACAACGACGTCCAAGGAGCGAAAGAATAAGACTACCAAAAAGTGCTTTGACAAATACAAATGGAGTAAGCCAAGATGAAGCTTGCTGAAGATATCCCCCCAGCGAAGAGGCAGAAATAAGTTGTTGTTCGCTAGTTACTTGTGCAGGGAAAGGATGAAACAGTCCTACCTCATGATACATCACTCGTTCCTGGGGAGCACGCGGAACTAGAGCCAGCGGAACCCAACCAATGAGTCTTTGGACACCGTGTCGCCAAATGAGATCAGGCTGAAACTGCTTTTGGGTATGCATCAAACGGAGAGCAAAAGGAATATTGCAATAACTACCCAGGAAATTGAACCATTTTTTCCACCCACTAGGTCTCTCACAAGAGCCAACCAACTGTACCTCAAAACCATGATCTATCAGAAGATGATACACATTTTGAAGATACTGTTCCACGCCTCCTAGTGGACAAATATAGTCAGAAACGAGCAAAATACGGCCAGATTGTTTCCCGAGCAATGATTTGAAAGCACTCATCCACACCTGTTCTGTATACTTATTTGCAATTGTGCGTGCGTCTGTGCGGCGATCCGGCAGCTCTCCATTGGTCATTTTGGTAAGGAGAGTAAGCATTTGTTCGGTATAGGATCACTGCTCATCCAACTGATACTCTGGGAAAATAAAGGGCATAATACCTCCTTTTGCAAATCCTACTACCGGCACACCTAGTTGGAGCGACTCCAATGCACTCATCCCAAACGTTTCCAAGAAAAGAGACGGCATGAGGGTAATATCAGCCTGTTGTCGGGTATAATTTATAGCTTCTTTGGGTTGAAACCCATGGAAAGTAACGAAAGGAAGGGAAGGAAGCACTGCTTCCAGCTCGGGCTGCAAAGCACCGGATCAAAAAATATGACAATGGACACTACTCACCAAGGGGGATTGTTTGAGTGCTTGCAGGAGTTCCAAGACCAAATGAAAACCCTTCTCCTTAGTCAGTCTCCCCACAAAGATCATCGTCACCTGTTGCGTCATGTATTGTACCATTATAAAAACCCACCACAAATTCTCCTTTGCTTGGGATAGTTCATTTCTTCACTTGTTCCAAAATAACGGCTACATCTCCGCACGCAAGTTGCTCATGGAGTTTGGAGAGTTCTCTTGCAATCAAGACACGGCCGGTAAATCATAAGGTAATCATTTCTTCAAGAAGTTTTTGTATTCTATGAACGGATTCATACAAAAAGACCGGGATCGGCGAAGCAATTATTTCACGTTGCATAGTTTGTTTTCCTTTTTTCTTGGGGAGAAAACCGTAAAAGGCGAAACGATTGGTAGGAAATCGTGCTGCCACAACCGCTGGCACAAGAGCATTTGTTCCTGGTAGGACGCTAAAAGGTATATTATTTTCTCGACATAATCTAATAATTGTTTTACCAGGATCTGACAATCCTGGTGTGCCCGCGTCAGAAAGTAAACCTGCGTCTTGGGTGCGTAATAAATTGATGAAATTATCCAATTGGTGTGGAGAGGTGAAACTCGTTAAAGAAAAAAATTGTTTTCCCTCGTGTGGTATGTTATATAAATGAAAAAGTCTCTTGGCAGTTCTGGTATCTTCGCAGAAAAAAAGCGACAAAGAGGATAAGAAACCTTTGGCTCTGATAGTGATATCTTCGAGGTTACCTACAGGGGTAGGAAGGACATACAACATAGCAAACGTATAAATAAATTTTAGTGAGACTCTTTTTCTTCTAACAAAAGTACCTCCCTCAGAGGTTGTTCATGAAATTTTAGTTCATGATTACCGTCAATAAATATGCTTATATCACGATTATATGCTTTTTCATATCACGAAAGATCCCATGGTAGATGTGGATATTGAACCAATAACTCATCTATGTTGGGTATTACTACCTCAATATGTTGTCGTCCATTGAGATAGTGATGAGTTGCTTTGGGAGCTGGTAGTTCAATCAAAGAATCATATTTTAAAACATTACTCTTCAACCATAAACATTCAAAAACACTCACATTTCTTCCTCCAATTATTTTCTCAGAGAGATGACTACTTCTTGTGGCATGAAGTTGATTTTTGACATGCTGAT
Source organism: uncultured Candidatus Peribacteria bacterium (assembly GCA_964633455.1). Lineage (GTDB taxonomy): Bacteria > Patescibacteriota > Gracilibacteria > Absconditabacterales > Absconditicoccaceae > CAYUST01. Next base: position 4,093 of record CAZWFZ010000001.1, read on the forward strand.
ACAGAAGTACACTATCTACTCTCAAACATCGATGGTCTATGAAGGCATCATGAAGGGCTATGTTAAATTTTTCCTTTACCTGAGAAAGTGTCTCTTGTGCATAGGTATCTGCTGATTCTAGATAGTGGAAGATATCCATAATACCAGAGAAAATAAAAAATTATTTCATCTCAAGTTTTACTTGTTCCACCAGTTGTGCAGATTTTTTGATAACAGTTATTTTGTAGACATCTGTTTCATACGTGTCATGCAAAGCAGGAATACGATTGAGCATAGTATTGAGAAATCCAGCTAGGGTAGTATATTCTTCGTCTTCTGGGAGATCAAAAGGAAGATATTCATTTATTTCATTGATGGAAAGTGTGGCATTGATATGGTACACTCATGTCCCGTGTTCTGTCACCGGTTTCTCCATATCATCAGATTCATCATGAATATCACCTACCAACTCCTCTACTACATCTTCCAAACTGACTATACCTACGGTAGTGCCGTACTCAGAAGTTACAATAGCAAAGTGTTGTTTCATTCTCTTCATATTTGCCAATAATGCACTTATAGTTTGGTTCTCAGGAACAAAGTATAAAGGTCTCAACAACTCTCTGAGTGAGAACTCTTTCTTTTGATAAATATAAGTCAAAATATCTTTGGTAAGTATCCAACCTATCAAGTTATCTTCTCCTCATGCATAGACAGGTACTCTAGAATATCCTTCTTCGATAATTGCCTTTATATTTTCTTCTTGGTTATCCTCAATATCAATAGCAAATAATTTATTCTTGTTGGTCATTACATCACATACTTCTTTGTCATCGAATTCAAATACATTGTGGATAAGCTCTCTTTCTGATGCAGTAATTTCTCCTTCCTCCTCACTTTCAACTACAATCATACGAAGTTCCTCTTCACTATGTGCCTCTTCTTCATTGGTAGGAGTAATACCAAATAAGAAAAGTAACTTAATCGACATTCGATTAAGCATCTTGATGAACGGGTTGAATAAACGAGTAAACCAAATAAGTGGTTTAACGATAGCCAAAGATGTCTCCAAGGGAAAACGAATTGCAAGTGACTTGGGAGCGAGTTCTCCAAGTACAATATGCAACATAGTAATCACCAAGAAAGACAAAGGAAGTGCCAATGAATGCAAAAATGCTTCTGAAACACCAATATCTAGGTAAGAGAAAAGGTACTCAAACAGTTTCAAAAAAGTTTCTTCTCCCACCCAACCAAGGGCAAGACTTGCTAGAGTAATTCCCAACTGACAAGCGGATAAATACCAATCTAGATGTTCTTTTACATATTTCACCAGCGCTGCTTTAGCAGATCACTGTCTTACCAAAACATCCAACTGGGATTCTCTCAACTTTACAATTGCAAACTCTGTTGCAACGAAATAACCATTGAGCAATATCAAGAAAGCGGTAAATAGCCACAGGGCCATAGAAACATATTTATAAAGAATAAAATCAAAATCCTTGACAATTTTTTACTGATTATGAATATAATATAATGACTCAAATATGCAAGAGAGGAAACAAAAAAACACCTCACGGTGCTTTGATAATTCGTGCATTTGGTTAGCTGGCCTTTTGAATAACCCTCCGGCTCGTTACACTCGCCACCTCCCTTCTAAAGGGAGGAACAACGATAGGCAATTGCTTTGTATATTTGTCTATTTGCTAATTTGAATATTTGATTTAGGCATCGGTGGGACCTCGGTCCCAAGGCAACTATAGTAAATAAGGATCTTTTCTTTATTTCTCTTCTTACTTTTTCAAAGGAAAAGGCATCGGTGGGATTCGAACCCACGGTTGTAAAGCTTTGCAGGCTCCTGCATTGGACCACTCTGCCACGATGCCGTGACTCACTGTATAGGTAAATAGAAGCTATTTTCAATGGATTTATCGGTCTGTGAAAAGAAATCACGCTATGCTCGTAGTTTTTCAGGATAGTTTCCTGCTTTTACAAGTTCGGCAATATGGGATTGAACGAAAGGTTTATCCTCTGGGTTAGTAACTCCACATCGGAAATCTTCGCTTTTATATACTGCACAGGTTGCTTGTTGTTGGGTAATAAGTTGATCTACAACGAGCGGAATAAAGTATTCACCTCACTTGGTCGGATCATACGTAGACAAAAATTGGGTGAATCATTGTTCTGCAGCGGAGAAAAACTCTGGATAAAATCACCAAAAATTCATAGAGACCACTTCGTCTCCAGTAAAGGTGGTTCCTGATTCATCTTCCAGTACTCCTTGATCATTTTTCTTGATCTTGAGGCGTTCAACTATATGATCCAAAACGCCGTCATGGGTTGCACACACTCCTCTATTTACCGAACCAAAAGGTGAAATGGTGTTACGTAAGGTATACCCCACCAACGCTATACGCTCTGCATGAGGGTTGCTCAAAAAGGTGGCTATTTGTTGATAGGCGTGTGCTCCATAGAAATCATCTGCATTAATGACCGCAAAAGGAGTATCTATTACTTCCTTAGCAACCAGTACCGCATGGGCAGTACCTCGGGGCTTTTGACGTTCAGCTAGCAAGGGTGTATATATTTCTGGGAGAAGTGTATTTGCTTCTTGGTAGACATAGACGACTTCGACGGACTGAGCAATACGGTTACCAATACGTGCCTTAAATTCATCCGCAAAATATTCGCGAATCACAAACACTACTTTGTCAAAACCAGCACGGATTGCATCATAGACACTATACTCGAGCAATGACTCTTCATGAGGACCAAAACCATCCATTTGTTTGAGACCACCGTAGCGGGATCCCATTCAAGCAGCCAACACCAATAACGTAAGTTTTGCCATAAAGTATACATAAAAAAATAAGAGGCGGTCACTATAGGCAAAAACCTACAACTAGCAAGCTTAATTTCCCTCTCCCTCTGGGGAGCACCCTAAAGGGTATAAAGGCTAGGGTGAGGGTAGAGTGTCACGAACCAGTTTCCCCCTTTTAGAAAGGCCTCGGTGCCCGTATGGGTAGGGTGGCCAAAGGCCGGGGGATTATTCAAATGGTCAACGCAAGTAAATTGGTATCTTAGTGTCGGTTGGGTATAAAGACTTTTACAGATTTTTTACAGCATAAACTTCTAGCCTACAAATAAGCTTTTAGCCCTATATTGCGTAGCTTCCGCAAGATGTTGTCTAGACACTACTGGACATGTATCAATATCGGCTATTGTTCTCGCAACTTTGATAAGTTTATGGGCAACTCTGGGCGAGAGATGATACAAGGAAACATATTCACTAATGAATTGTCTGGCTTCATGAGATAATGGTATATATGATGCTATATGTTTGGCTGGGATAGTTGCATTGGTACTAATTGGTGTGCCTGCAAATCTATTAGACTGCTCTTGTCGACAGTTGAGGATCATCTCTTGAAAATTGGGAGAGGAAGTGGTTGTTTGGGGATCTAGAATAGTATCGATAGACTGTCTTGGAATCTCTACGATAAGATCAAATCTATCAAGCAATGGTCAGGAAATTCTCTGTTGATAGTTTTTGATATCATTGAGTGAACATACACACGGTTTCTCTCTGTCTTTATAATATCCACAACGACACGGGTTCATAGCTGCCACAAACATCACTTGTGCAGGATAGGTGACAGATCCATGGGCACGAGAAATCACGATAGATTTGTCTTCGAGTGGTTGTCTCAATACCTCAAGTACTTCTCTCGGAAACTCTGGTAACTCATCAAAAAACAGTACTCCCAAATGTGCTAGACTCACCTCTCCCGGCACAAGTTGTTGTCCACCACCGACGATTGCTACTTTGGAAGCCGTATGATGGACACTTCTAAAAGGCCTTTTGGTAATCAGTGGATGCTCTTGGGAAAGTAGTCATGCCACTGAGTATATCTGACTTATTTCTAGTATTTGTGGAAAGGTAAGGGGTGGCAAGAGACCAGGTAGTGCTTTGGCTAACAAAGATTTACCGCTTCCTGGGGGACCAACCAGGAGAATGTTGTGCATACCAGCTGCAGCTATGGTGAGTGCTCTTTTGGCTAGCAAATGACCAGAGATAGCATGAAAGTCCTCGTTAGGAGCTAACGAAGAAGTCAGGAGATGATCTGGTGAGAGAATAGGGTGAGGTTGAAGTTTATGTAGCGAAGCACAATGATCGATGATCTGCTGAAAATGAGCAACGGGAAAAAGCGTAATATCTGGAATATAAGCAAGTTCATGGATATTTTCTTGGGGTACGACAAAATGGGTGTATCCTTGTTTCTTGGCGCTGATCAACGAAGGAAGTAATCATGCCACATATTTGATAGTGCCCTCTAGACCTAACTCGCCAAAGAACAACCAATTACCAAACCCAGTGTGATAGGTGGTTTCTTCTCTCACCAAATGAAGGAGTGCTACCGCAATAGGTAAATCATATCTCGTCCCAATTTTTTTCATCTCACTGGGTGCAAGATTGACTACTAGTCTGCGAGGTGGGAGAGAGAGACAACAATTCTTGAAGGTGGATCTTATCCTCTCTTTGGCTTCTTTGATAGCCAAATCAGGGAGTCCAATTATCTCTATTTTGGGTAATCCATTACTTTGATCAGCCTCAACCGTCAGCTCATATCACTGCAGTCACCATGGTGCAAAAGTTTTGATGCAAACGCTCATGTACTCTCGATAGATAAAACAATTTAAAAATTGTTTGATCGAAGAGAGTTAGCCCATTTTATCTGCGTGGGAAACTGATGCGGTAATTCTCTTCGAATAGAGAGAGTACAAGAAAAGAATAAGAAATAACAAAGAATTTCTACAGAATATTTAAAGAATATTATTATGAAAAGAGATTGACGAGAACATTCACAAATACGTATGCTACGATCGCTATACCAATACCAATCACCGCGTAGAGTATCAAATCTTGTGCCGTTTTGAGTGACTTAGCATCTCCTCTAGAAGTCATCAAAAGGAAGCCACCATACAAGAGTACAAGGAATGCTACTAGTCCAATAATAATCCACAACCACTCATTGATCAACCTAAATATATTGAAAAAACTCTGATCATCTTCTGATGGAGTTAAAATATCCGTATTGGTAACAATATCCCTCTTCCATTCATGGGGAATTTCTATTCTCAGATCTCCCCTATTTTTGTCTGTGCCATTAGTTGCACCAGCTGTAGGATTTCCAGCCGTTGCTGTACTTCACGCTGTCGCGGTTCATGCTGTCGCGGTTCATGCCGTTGCCGTTCAAGCAGTCGCGGTGCCTGCTGTTGCCGTTCATGCTGTTGCTGTGCCTGCTGTCGCTGTTCACGCCGTAGCTGTTCAGGCTGTCACCGTTCACGCTGTCGCTGTGCCTGCCGTTGCTGTTCACGCTGTCGCTGTTCACGCTGTCGCTGTGCCTGCTGTCGCTGTTCACGCTGTTGCCGTTCACGCTGTTGCTGTGCCTGCCGTTGCAGTTCATGCTGTCGCTGTTCACGCTGTCGCTGTGCCTGCTGTCGCGGTTCAAGCCGTTGCTGTGCCTGCCGTCGCTGTGCCTGCTGTCGCGGTTCAAGCCGTTGCTGTGCCTGCCGTCGCTGTGCCTGCTGTCGCGGTTCAAGCCGTTGCTGTGCCTGCCGTCGCCGTTCATGCTGTTGATCCTCCTCCATTTGAAGCTCAACCTCCACCAGGATTGGGGTCTTGACCATCTTCTATGCCGTCATTATCATCATCTGGGTCTTGATCGTCCGTGATCCCATCACAATCTATATCATTGGGAGGTATACCACCTGCACCATACAGACAATATGCAAATTTCACCAATGTTTTATTAAGTTCTTCATCGAGCACAATAAATCTTCCTGTCCCGCCGAAAGGACTAGGAACAAGTTGTGGTGGATAGAATCCTAATGCATGGGTGCCTTGTACAGGTCACAAAATAGTTAATCCCGAATAGGGTGTGTACCGAAACAAGTTAAAGAAAAGTTGAGAAACAGGAGTCACATCATCCCAAAGCCCACCGTATGCTGCCAAATCTGCTGTATATGACTGTGCTTGCTCTATATAAAAAAGCGTAGGACCTGTATACACCGGCGCATTACTTGCGGAAGCAACTGAAAGGGAGCTTACCAAAGAGAGAAATCAGACAATCCAAAGTTTCATGACATAAGCTAACTACTAAATATACTAATCAAAGAAAGTAAGACTACTACGGGTCAACGCAGTGATCAAGAAGATAATCATTACACTTGCAAGTGCTAACAATAAACCAATAGCTACATATCCTATCTGTTTGAGTGCATCCTTCATCTTCCCCTCATCTCCTCTCGACCAAATAATTTTGAGTCCTGCAATGATAATCATAGGAATAGCCAAAATTACTACCAACCTCAATAAAAACCTTGCAAACCTCACCAAAATTGAATCATTTTCTTTGATGCCAAACGCATCACTTATCATATCACTATTGGTTGTATAAAACAGATCTCCAGCTTCTGCATCAGCAGAATATGGGTCCTGTTGATTATTATGTGATTCAAAATATGCATCCTTGAGCCAATCATCTACTGCCAGGACAGAAGTAGACATAGTCAACCCAGCGAAGAAGAGAAAACACAAAAGTAAATAACGCATTCGTAACATATAAAAATTAAAGATTTTGGAGCAATGCATCTGCCTCAGCTTCTTCTTTTTCTTTGGTTGCCGCCTCCTGTTTTTTGATACCTTGAGTCACATCCAAATATCATTCATTATCTCGTTGTTGTATATATTTATTTTCAATATCTGTCTTCTTTTGATTGTACTTCTGCTCTATTTCCTGTAATTTTTCTTGTTCTTTGGTTAAAATTCCATTCAGTTTAGCTAACTGCTGTTCATTCATCAATGGCAATAAATTAAACCAATTCTGCTTTTCCTCATGAGAATTGAGTGATTGTGAACGCAAGATCAGCGTAATAATATCTGGCATTTTTTCAATAAACTCAACCGGAATAGTATATCCTTTTGCGGTTTCTTGGACATCTGGAGGGAGAGTGAGTAGTGCTGTTGTGAGATCCATGGGATATTAAAGTGATAATAAATGTTTTTGAAGTTCTTCATCTGCCTGTTTTTTCTCTTTTTGTTCTAGTGTTTGTAATGCCTTTTGACGCTTCTTGACTCACGCATATGCTGTACGCAACTGACTCATATAGCGCTGATATTCACGGGTTGAGAGTCTTTTGGGACGACCTGCCGAAAGAAATTGTTCTGACATATCACTACGCATATATAAAACCTCTTCAAGTATAGGGAAAACTCACCTCTACGTCAAATTTTATTAGGCTATTTTACATAATTTATGCCTATAAAATTTGACAATATTTTAAATTGTAGATATAATATTATGTACACTTGCTTTATACACAGAATGTGCCTATGAATACCAACTTTGTTGGTCGCCCTCAGGAATGCCTCGATTATATCAACCAACAATCTGCAAAAGCTACTACCAACCAGGAGATAGTAGACAATTTTTTGGGTGTCTATTCCAAAAAATACCTAGGGAATAAAGGGGTAATCAAAGAAATACTAAGCAATTACCAAGATAGCAGGAACTTCCAAGAGATTACCAATAAAGCTATGGATCCAAAACTACTTATTGTTTCAAATTCAGAACTTTATCAAATAAATCACAGGTCTGACAATCGGGTTAAAAATCTCTCATCAATTAATTGTGGCTTTAAGGCTAATTTTGGCTTTATAATTGCTGGAAACTCATCATTTAGTAGTATAACTCACCATTACTTTTGATATCTCTCTTTAGATGATAGTGTTTGCAATAAAGTAAATCCACTACTTCTCAAAGAGCTTACAGATATAGCCTTCTTGGCAAATCATGATTTTATTCATGCAATTAGCCTAGGAAATGAGTGATGAAGTAACTCACTTTTCGGGGATGTTCAAAATACTACTTGAATGCCTGGATATGAATATATGAGTCTTAGCTTTCATTATGCTATTTTCCAAGATATCTATACGAAGTACCCTCATATCAAGACTGAGATAATTCAGAAAGCCAAAAACTATCTTAGTGAGGTTGAAAAAGATACAACACTCGAAAGGGATGAAAAAGAATACCTTATCGGTACATATATCTATTTTTTATGGAGAATACTCCCTTGTTGAGATCGACCAAAAAAACTTTCCAATAAACTAAGTTATCTTGTAATAGATGATAGCTATCCTAGTTGAGGAAATATCAGTAAAAATAGTAAACATATAAACACCACGTATCAACAACTCAAAGAATGAAAGACTATTATAAACCCTTAGAAACATTCAAAATTTCATAAGAAGTAATCTCATTTCATTTAGTAACTACAGGCACAAAAGGCCTCACAAAGAAAGGAACTCATTTTTTACTCAACCATTTGGAAAAGAGTTTTCCATGATAACGATCTCCTGGTTGGGGGAGTCTAGATTCCTTGGGAGAGAGTATTCATAAAGAATGGTTGGTGTTTGTCTTCCAAAAAGGGGTTTTGCTCGTAGCTGGGAAGAAATAGAGGTGCTTTTTAGCTAAGCAAATCCATGTTCCACGGACATAACGATAGCCAACCGTTGCAGAAGTGAGAAAAGTGAAGAGCTCGTCCAAAAAGGCTTTGGTAACTCAATTGTATAATTTTTGTCTAGACAGTAGACATGACAATTCATGTCTATTCTTAGGAAGTTGAGTTTTGTATCACGAGATTTTTCCTTGTAATGTGTTAATAATAATTGGTTCAAAAAGAGGAGTGAAGGTAGTAAGTAATTTTTCACCTGAGGAATACATATGTTGTCGTTGCTGTGCAACAGATGCAGGAAGATATTCTGTTTGAAAACGATCTCTAAGAGAGTTTCTTCTGGTGAGGGTAGTTTGTTTATTCGAAGGATCAATTCGGTAGGGAATGGAGTGTGTATTACAATATGTTTGCGTTAGATACTTTGGGAGGGAAAGTAAGGGACGGATATGCACGTAGGTATCATGTTGGCTTATGAGATGCATATTGAGTAATCATCTCATACGACATCAACGCTCCAAATTGAGAAACGTAGTCTCAATACGATCCGTGAGGGTATGACCAGTACACAAAATACCACCGGTACGATTGAGGTGGTTTTCAAAAAACTGTTTTCTTGTTTTCCTTCGGGTTGTTTCCGTACTCTTATTTCCACTCAGGAGTGAGCACCCAATCACCTGTAGTCACGAGAAGTACGTGGTAAACCAAGAATATAACTCTGGCATATGTGCTGTTCTATGGTCGAGATAGAGGATGACAATCCTAGACATGTCTAGACTGTTTGTAAAAAAAGTATCAAAAATGAGTTGTGAAAGGCACATACTATCAGGTCCTCCTGATACAGCAATATATACAGGTAAGGTATCTTTGGTAAATAGATCTAGCAAAACAACTCTTTCGGTATTGGAAAGAGTATGCTCTGTTCATTTATAACTAATCTGTGGAGGGAGCATACCTAGTAACTAGGGTGAAGAAAGTGACTATATATATTTGGAAGGGGAATACAAATTTTGTTATTTACGGAGGATCTTTTGAGAAAATAATAATGTTTGAGCTTCCATGGATTTTTCTTCTTTTTTGAGTATAGAGGGGTCACTTTTTTATGATCTATGGGATAGAGCTACAATGCAGGATACAAATTTTGTAATTAAAATTGCTGACCTTCTCAAAAACACCTGAAGCAAAGACGCGGTACACTTAGAAAAGAAATTTTCTAAGGAAATTAAGACTTCTGATGAGGGTATTTCTGCTACCGTGAGATTGATGTGACTCAATGACTCAAGTGTTTTAGTGACGCTCACTGATATCAAAGCGACCGTTCACAAAGAATGTGATAGATGTACTGCTTGATATACTGATGAGGCTTATATAGAGGAACTTGTCCTCAAGGGAGTAGTTCCGACAGGGGAGGAAGATTTTATTGGTGAAGAAAATGAACATTGTATCATCAATACCAATGAATCTTCTATAGACCTCCATGATCCTATTGTACATGCAATCAAGTTCTGTGACCATGTTGTCAACCATTGTCCAGATTGTGCAAAAATTGTTGCTTCTTTGGATGATGAAACATCTAGTGAAATAGGCTGATGACCTATTATTTGGAAAAAATCTTAACATTTCATCTTAGCTTATTACTGTTATTATCTTTTTCTCTTTTTTTAAATTATATATTATAAAGAAAAGAAGGAATGTTGAAAACTTCTTATATTATCTTCTATTTTTTGGCTATAAATGTAGTTACCTTCATTATTTTTGGCATAGACAAGCGAAAAGCAAGGAATAATCACTCCCGCATCTCCGAAAAAGCACTTCTCAACTACTGTTTACTTGGTGGGGGAGTCTGAGCATTGCTCGCAATGGAGTATTTCCGCCACAAAACCCAAAAATGATCATTCCTTCTCAAATATTATGTGATAATTATTCTGTGGTTATTCTTAGTAATTTATAGTTTGCTTCAATAAAGAGGAAGAGTTTATCTCTTCTTTTTTTGTATGAACCCTACAAGTAGACAAAAACAACTCTCGAAACATATATTCACCTTACTTATTCTTTCTCTATGTTGGTTTGGTGGAGGAGTTTTGAGTGATCTTATTATAAGTGAGGTCTACATCGACGGAACAGATGAATGGATTGAAATTACCAATAAGGGAGATTCATCTTTTGTAGGTACAGTGACGATAAGTGGTGCAAAGTCTTCGGTATTGACCTATACTTCACTCTCTCTGGCTCCATGAGCCAGTTTTCTGATTGGAGACCAATGTAATATGTTACTCGATCCAACGTTCTGTCTCCGTGATCAAGGACTTTCTCTCAGTGATACCAAAGAACTCAAACTTCTCCTTACACAAATCAGAGATACAGGAGAAAGTGAGGAACAAATATTCCATTTTTCCCAAGACCTTGTAGTGAGCATAAATGATAAAAAAACTTCTCTGTCGTGTACCTATCCAGTATGTGAACTATATTTTCCTACTCCTTTTTCCCAAAGTAGTAATGTAGTAGAAGGAATCATAGCCAACCCATGAAGAGTATATGAAAATAATGAATCACCAGAAATTACCTGAGAGAGTGTTCAACTAAATATACCTCTTTTCTCTTTTACTCATTCAGGGGAACTACTCACTTTTTCCTTAGAAATGAAAGACACTCGCTGTGAACAATCATGCCTTTTGACCCTCACAGGAAATACCATTTTTTCTGTACCCGTACAAGTCATGTCATGACAAACTTGGTCAACACACTTCACCATGACACCAAGTGGACAATCAGGAGAAACCTTGGTATGGAGCCTTTCTTCAACCAGTTGAGAAATTCTTAGTGGACAGTATACCATGACATTTTCTTTACCACCAACAGAAGATATTCCTACCAGTTGAACAGATATGCTTAGTGGTGGCCAAACGTGAGATAATGAAACTGAAAATGAAACTCCCCAAAATCCAGACACCACTAGCACCACTGGATCGCAACAAAATATTCCTGACCCTATTCCTCTCCTTCCCAAAATTTCTCTCTCTGAAATTCATGCCACCAACGATACCTTTCCTGAATATCTTGAACTATTTATTTCCTCCCCTGCTAGTGGATCATTAACTATCCAGGGTGCGGGAAATGGAAAAGCGATCAAGACTATCTCACTTCAAATTATAAGTCCACAAAGACTCCTCATAACTTCAGAAGCTATTACTTGAGTTGAGAACCAATATATTCTTCCTAGCCTTTCACTAACCGATGGAGGTGAGGAGTTGACGCTACTTCGACAAAGTGGACACCAGATAGACAAAGCTGTCTATTCCGATGCAAAAAAATGATTTTCACAATATTTTTCTTCATTTTCTTGATTAGACAAAAATTATACACGTTTTTGACCTCCAACTCCGGGTATTAGCGAAGAGTTATATACTACTTTATTTTCACCAACTTCTTGAACACCAGCTCCTCAATGTGAAATTATTTTTCAACATACCTCACCCTTGTATGCTCATCACAAAATCAACCTCCAAGCATCCTTCAATAATAAACCACTTACCAATACTTCACCTTCCTATAGCTGTTTTTGGTCTCTTTCTTGAAGTGAGTTTACAGGATGTAACCCTTCTTTTCTCTCATTTTCAGAAGCCTGAGTATATCCTATTACCTTAGAAATATTCTCTCAAACTCCTAATACCCTTCTTTGTAAAACATTTTCTTCACTCAACCTTCCAGAGCTTCCAGAAATACAATCATGCAGAGCAGAATATTATAGCTGACTCTATAACAACCGAAAAGAAAAGTATGGTGTATTAACTACCGCAATTAGATCATACGGGTTTCGTGTGAGTGGAAGTTGAACTAATATAACCCTCACTTCTCCCCAACAACAAACAGAAACAAAACAAATTACCGGTACGCTAGTTACTTGACGAGTTACTATTACCAAACTTCTTCCCAATCCTTTGGGTAAAGATACATGAACTGAATGGATTGAAATACAAACCACCACCTGAGAGGTTATTTCTAACTCACTTTTCCTTTCCAATGGAAATCGTTCAATTCGTTTTCCACCTTATGATTTAGTACCGGGTAAAATATATAGCTTTACCTGAAATCGATGACTTCTCAATAGTTCAGCGTGTATTACGTTAGCATGATCATGAATTATCTATGATACCTACTGCTATACTACCCCAAAAGAATGAGTAATTCCTCCGAGGAGAACTGTCGAAAACACCACGTATAGTACATCAATCAAAACAACTATCTCATTCATAGGGGATCAGGTTTGTGCGAAGCAGAAGGGACAAATTATAGTCTGCAAAGACCTCCTGATTACCAAAGCTGAGATAAAAGACCTCAAAAAATCTACAAAAAAAGTCACTTCACTTGAGAAAAAACTTACGACTGCTCTCAAACGGCGTGATAAACACAAGAAACTTTCTACCCAATTTACTGCTTACAAAAAAACGCAAAGCGCGAAAACTACTCAACTCAAACAACACTACAAACGCGCTACTTCTACTCTTTATGCGCTCAAGTCACACCTCCAGTCTAAGTGGATGATAGCGTATCAAGATCCTTATATTCTGAATATGTATAGGTTATTTTCCTTCTTTGAAGACCAAGAAACTCTTTCTAGATCACTCTATGGTAAAGAACTATCTACACAAGATATTACCCAAATTCAAGAACTCTCTTTGGGTTCTACGGTCTATGACGATGCCTATATTCCAGCACTTATCGAATACTTAGTACCAATTATACAATCATATACTCACAAGGCAACACCACTCCAACAGATAGTTCCTCCATAGATTGACATTACAAGGTAACTTTGTACAATTGTTAGGCTATTTTAGTTTAACCTCCTGATGGAATATTACCTCAAAGGGTATTATGGCTACAAAAATCTCTGAGATGAACTCCTCTTGTTTGGAGTACTTTCTTGGTTGGCTAACGAAGGAGAGGCTAAAAAAATTGTCATCGAATCAGGAGATCCTATCCGACTTACGCAGTGGCTCAAAAGACATCATGCAATGATGCCAGTTGGAGTAGAAGTATATTGTGTCGGAAATAATAGTTCAGATATCTATAAAAAATATCACTTAGTTTTGGGATGAGGAGAGGTGCTGACCGATGCAAGGAGATTTCCTTATGGTGGATGGAATTACCTTATCAAACATTTTTGGCGTATTGTATTTGGAAAATTTTCACTCCTTGGCTGAATTGGTCGCCCAAGAATATTGACTACCAGACTCCTCTATTGGTTTATGCTTCCGAGAGCTAAACATATAGTAGTGAGAGATAAAGACTCTTTTGCCCTAGCATACATGTATCATGATAATCCAATTTTTAGTGGAGACTTTGCCTATCCTATCGTCGAAAAAATTTTGGTGGAGAAAGATGAATGAGTCCCCTACAATATCATTAATCTCAACCCCTACAAACGAGATAGTTCGAGCAAGAAAAAGGTTGCAGAAATTATAGAAAGTCGTGGTGGAGATTGGATATTTATTGCAGGAGATGTGGGTGAAGATATTCCACTATATCGTGAGTTGCAGGTATCTATGGAAACTATTTCCTTGTTTGATTGGACTTCCCATACGCTACGCGAAACCATTTCATTCTTAGCATCTGCCAAATACGGTTTAGCTACGAGATTACATATTCTTCTTCTGTTGCAGTTTTTTCATATTCCCCTTTCTCCGCTCGTCTACCAAGAGAAAATTACCAAAGTATTAGGTATTCAAGAAGATACACCCACCCTCTAAATAATCTCTTACCTGTATGCACCCAAATATTTTTTTCCTCAGACGAGGATATATATTTTTTGGTACAATATATGTATTTATTCTTTTTTCTTTTATTCAAGAATGAAATATTTCTTGGCCCATTTTTCTTGGAGCAATACTCATAGTATGCTGATCTATACGAAGATTTCATCCACAGATTTTTTTCTCTTTGTGTCTTTGAATCATTCTCTGATGAGTAAGTTCTCGGACACATCATCAAAAAAGTCATACTCTACCACACTTTTCTCCCCAACACGTACTTACCTGAACAGTTAAACAAAAAACAGCAATTGATCGTCGAAACATTATTACCACACAAGGAAATATACTTCTTACTACAAGTATTCCACTAAATCCAGGTGATAGTATAGCATTTCTCCCTGCGTTGCCTTGGTATGAAAAATATCCTTCTGTGCAAGCAGAGAACTACCAAAAACGACTACATCTCAAATGATATCAAGCAAGTCTCACGACGTATTCGCTCTCCCTACTGTGAAAACAAAAACCCGCTCTCCAAACATCTATCAGAGAGTATCTCCTCGATCGTTTTACTTTAGTGTGATTCAATCCTACTACTCAAGCGCTCTTGCGTGGCATGATTTGGTGAGATACGTCATCGCTTACGCGCACCCAACTCGATCAATTCGTAGCTAGTGGACTCATACATATAGTAGCAGTCAGCGGGAGTAATATTGCTTTTATTCTTCTCTTGGGTGCATTCTTTTTTCGACGAGTACCGGTGTCTATCAGGTATGTTTTACTAATGCTCCTGGTATTTGGGTATGCAACAATCTGTGGGTGGGAAAGTAGTGTTGTGAGAGCAGTGTGTTTTGGAATGATTACGCTGGGATCACTTCTCCTATGAAGACCCAAAATGATGTGGTCGCTCTTTTGGATGGTAGCAGTCAGTATGCTGTGGCGACACCCTGATATATTTTGGTATGATAGAGGACGATGATTGAGCTTTTCTGCAACAGGTACTATCATGCTTTTTGCTACGTTATTTCCCTCACCATCGTCACGATATATGAAATGAGTTACTACGCTCTTGCTCCCGACCATAGCGGCTACGTTGGGCACCTTTCCCCTGCTGTTACTCTTCAATAATACTTATACCCTCTGAGGTATTGTGGCTAATCTCCTCGCCTCACTCCTCCTCCCTTGGCTTATACGAGGAGCAATAATAGCTATTTTCTTGTGAGCACGAACTATATATATACCTTTTTTTCCCTGACTTCTCAATCGGTGAGTGGCAACTCTTTTTGGTATCAGTGAGAAAACTATTCACCTTTCTCCCCAATTATTTACCTCCCCAAATACTACATATAGTATTGCACTTGGTGTGATTGTTTTGGTGTGGTGATGAGGTTATATATTTTATAAGACAAGGAGAAAACAATAAATACATCATTACACATAAATATACTCATCAAGGATGCCTGGGCTCGAACCAAGTCCTTCGGCTTCGGAGGCCGATGTGCTACCAGTAACACCTCATCCTTATGTATACCATTATTGTGTACTGATTTTATATCTATAAGCAAACTAACGTCTTTATGTATTTTTGACTCAGCTCCATAAAATTTCCGCAATCATTTTTGTAGCTACTCTTGAGTATACATAAAGTGAAACTTTGAAGTTCTCAAGTACTTTTTTCCCTGTCATGTCAGACAGAAATAGTCGTCAACTAGTCGTGTTTTGTCAGTCATTATCTGTCTTATTTTAGTATTCGCGTTGTGTCTCGTGTCTTCTTTATTTTCCTCTGTCAATATCCTGGGGTGTTGAGGAAGTAAACACTCCTTCACAAACCATTGTTTAGCTCCCTGTGTATGAACATATTACACCTATTTTCTTGGATATAGCAACTAGTTTATGTGTCACAGACTGGCTAGTTGTTCGTAATGTGTTGTAGAGTCGTTGTTGTTCCTAGCAAAACGACCAGTGCTTTTTTGTGTGCGTTGCGTAGCTCATTAACATCTAGAGACCTTGCATTATGTGAATGAATGCGTACAAACGTGCACAGGGAGCAATCCTTTCATTATTTCTTTTTATATTTCTTTAATATTTCTAGCATGAATTTGAAAAAATTCGTAGCAGGATTAACAGCTATGGCTGTAGCTGCGTCTAACTTCCTCGGGGGAGTAGCAGTTGCCCAGCTCAATGATCCTGAGTTCACCACCGCTCTCAATTGGGCGTATGAGAATGAGATGACCAAGTACAACACGGAAAACGGTTTCATGCCTTATGCTAACATCACAAGAGAACAAGCTTCTAAATTTGTTGATGTGTATGCTATGACCAACTTGTGTCTTTCTCCTGATGCTGATATGGATTGTGATTTCAGCGACATCCCTGCAGACGAGTCTTTGGACGAGTATGTAATGTTGTCTTGCCAACTTGGTCTCTTCAAGGGATCAAATGGTAAATTTATGCCAACAGCGCAACTTACTAAAGCTCAATTGCTCGCGGTTCTCGTAAGAGCAATCAAAGCAGCAGCTGGTGAAGAGCCTGTATCTGAGGATGCAACTCCTTGGTGGTCTAACTACTTTACTGAAGCAAAAGAACTCGGCTTGACTAAGGAAACCAATGTAAACGCATTGGATAAGCCTGTGACAAGATATGAGACACTTTTGATGATGTATAGAGCTAGAATCGAAGATCAATGTAGCACTACTAGTGATGATATCACTGACTTGCTCAAAGATCTCTTCGGTGATGACACAGACACAGACAACGGTACTGGTGATGTAGCTCCTACATCTGATGGAACTCTCGAAATCAGTTTGAGTCCTACGACTCCAGCTGGTGACACTGTTCCTGGTTTGTCTAATGTTGTTGTTGCTGAATTCGAGGTAACTGCTACAACTGAAGCAGTTATGCTCAACACACTCGAACTCAGAAGATACGGCATCTCAAACGACGATGCAGTAACGAGAGTTAGTTTGTTCTTGGCAGATGGTACAAGATTGACCAACGGTAAGTCATTCAATAGTGACGATACTGCTCTCTTGAACTTGAGCCCAAGATTGGAAGTAGGTGTTGGTGAAACTCACAAAATCAGAGTAATTGCTGAGATTGGTAGTTCTGATGGTCTTAATGGTGCTAACAACCAACAATTCGTTATTGGTATTGAGTCAGCTAATGACGTAACTACTAATGGTGATGTTGATGGTAACTTCCCAATCAAAGGTAATGAATTCGACGTAGGTGGTGAAAACGCTCCTGAAATCGAAATCACTCCTGATGGAACTATCTCAGACGTTCAATTGGGTGAGAAGGGTGCAGAAGTTGCTGCTCTTACACTCGACAACAACTCATCTGACGATATCGAGTTGACTCACATTACATTCACTGATGGTGAAGGTAATATTGACGACGCTATGATGAACTTCTCACTTGAATGTGATAGCGAGGAAATTGCTACTACTGAAAACGCAAACGGTGACTACTTGAGCTTTACATTCGATCCTTACACTGTCAAAGAAGGTGAGTCAATCGATTGTAATATCTACGCTGATGTAGTTGCTAGCGCTGGTGAAGCAATTGCACTCTATATTGATGAGTCTCTCGACGTTATGGGTTCTTCTGACTTCGGTTATGGAATTGCAGTTGACGTTGATAACTATCAAGAAGCACAAGCACAAGTTGTTGATATTCTCGCTGGTGAGTTAACTCTCGTTGAGCAGAATCTCGATGCTGATGAAGTGAGAGAGGATCAAGACGATGTAGTTCTCGGTGAATTCAAAGTGATTGTGAACAATGGTCAAGCTTTGTACATTGAAGACATCTCTATGGATCTCTTCTCTGATGCTAATGCTAGCTGAGTTGCATTACAACTAATCTTCGAAAACTTTGAATTGTATGATGTAACACACAATACAAGATACGACTTGAACAACACAAACGGTACTGGTATTGTATTGAGCGAAGAGAACATCGATATCTATCTCCCAGATTCTGGTGAGACTGTTCTCCAAGTTAGAGCTGATACAGTTACTACCTTCCCAGGTAACGTTGCTGATATGGTAACAGTTCATCTCGAACTCGATGCTAACCCAGCTAACGGTGACTTGGTAATCAAAGAGTCTGATGACGATGAGCAAGTTATGGACCTCGTTCCATCATTCATCTCATTTGATGGTGTTGATTTGGTAGATTCTTCTGTAGACGTTACTGAGATCACATTGTCTGATACTTCTGTAGTAAGAGGTGCTGAGGATGTAGTTGCTCTTCAATTCCAGGTTGAGACTGATTCAGTTTCATCTGCATTCTTGCAAGAGATCGCTATCCAAGGTACAGTTAACTTCAACACAGACGTTGTATCTGCAGTTTCATTGTTCAGAGGTACTCCTAGTGGAACACACACTCTCGTAGAGTCAAATGGTGGATTTGATATCAATTCAAACTCTATCACCTTTGATAACTTCGATGAGATTGAAGTTCCTCTCAACTCTACTCAACCGTTCTTCGTAACGATTGATGTAGTTGATGATCCTATGAACGTTGGTTTAACTCTCGCATTGAGTGTTGATCAGACTCCACTTCCAAAGCTTGATGATGACAACAACAATGATATGGATGTTAATGTAACAAGTGCTGGTTCTAGAACTATGACTATCAGTAACTTCGGTACATTGGCTTGTGACTTCGACGTAAATGACGAAGAAACAGACATTCCTTCTATCGTTCTTGGTGGTGAAGAATCTAACTACTTGGCTAGCTTTGACTTCAATGCTCAAAACGAAGACATTTGGGTAAGAGATATCTTGATTACTGCTTCTCCTGCTCTCAATTTCGTATCTGCATTTGAAGAAGTTATCTTGTCTGATGAAGATGGTAACGAATTGTACAGAGAAATAGTTACTTCTAATGCTATGTACCTCAATGAAATTGAGACTGCTAGCGGTGCTGAATTCATCATCACTGAAGGTAGTACTAACTTGTATGTATCATTGGTTGCATCTATCATCGGTAAAAACCAAAATGGTGTAGAAGCTGGTGCTTACAACCTCTCTATGAGTGTTCAACAAGCTGAAGGTGTAAGTTCTAATGACGATGTTGCTACTACTATTGTTCCTGTGAACTGTGGTGGTACATCTGAAGACTTTATGTCTAGAGCAGTTGCTATCTCTACTGTTGATCTCGTTAGCTCAGCTGGAAGTACTAGCTTGCCTACTTACCTCTCAAATGGTGTAAGTAACAAACTCGGTATCGTTAAGGTTGTTGCTGATTCATGGGATAACAATGATCCTGCTGATGCTTCAAGCATTAACATTGAACTTACAGGATTGAGAGTAGAATTCGAAAACGGTACTGAAGATCCTGTAGCTGGTGTTACACTGAAGAAAGTTGGTAAGACTCTTACTACTACTCCACAAGCAGTAGCTGCTGGTACTAATATTGTTGTATTCGACATGACACAATTGTCTGCGGATTCTGACAATATTGTTCAGGAAGGTCAAACAGTATACTACGTGATCGAAGGTACTCCAGTTGTAGACGATCCTAGTGAATCAATTAGAATCAACTTGTCTGATTTGTATGGCGCAACCGCTAACCCATCATTCAGTTACAGAGGAGATTTCGTTGGTGCTTTGAGCACTAATGCTATCTACCTCGAAGATTCTGAAATCGATGGTATCTTGCTCGTAGACAACAACAACTAATCATTGTTTAGTCTATCAGTTAAGTACATATGGAGAAGTCCTTGGCCTCGGCCAGGGGCTTTTCTTTTTGGTGAAAAATAAGTATAATTAAATAAACAGTCTAATCTTTAATAGCTAGAAGTAGGTGATTTTTGATTTAAAGAAAGTGTCCTGCAAAGCAGGTCCTTTCTTTTTCGTAAAAAATGATATGGTATTAGTTTTTCTTTTATGTATAAGCACTGTTGTTGAAAGTTAATCCCGCAGCTTACAGCAAGCGGGATCATTGCATCAATCATACTTCGTTATGAAGATGCAAAGATTCTTACTTCTATAAGTATTCGCATACCTTCGGTATACTTAACTTATAGAGGGTGATTTAAGGTTGAATAAGTGTTGGTAGGTATAGTCGTTGAGATAAGGGTGGTTACCTCAAGGGTAATAAATGGAAGTAAGGCAAACCCGCTGACGCCTCCCTTATCAATAATACTGTTACTCGATCTGTCACATCATTTGACCTGGTTCGTATCCTGATTATATGCTTTCCTATTTTATATTTCCCTATTTATGAGATGAAAAGAGTTGTTTTTCTCCTGTTCACTACGTTCTTTTTGGCGGGTTGTTCACTTACCGACACCAAAGTAGCATTTGAGAACTTTATAAATAGTCTTCTCCAAAAAGACCAAGCACACGAACAGTGATTTGTGCTGACCGCGAGCGAAGTAAGTACACGTTTTTACCGTGATGAGACGGGCATTGACCTGAGTAAGCTAGGCCTAACTGCAGTTCCTGATCTCTGTGCCCTTGTAAGCCCAGAAGAGTACGATTTGGTGCGGTTTTTGGACCTTTCTCAGAATAAAATCAGGATCGTAGATCAAAATTTGGACTGTTTTCAGTATCTCCAAGTGATCAACCTCTCCTACAACGAGATTCAGCAAGTAGTGACACTGGGTACGCTCCCTAGACTCAAGGACTTGAGACTCCAAAAAAACCAAATAACTACTACTGAAAATTTTCCTCCACTCACCGGATTGACGAGATTAAACCTTGCATACAATCAAATCACCGTAGTACAAGACCTAGAGAAACTTATTAACCTCAAAGAGCTTGAACTCCAACATAATGTGATAGAGGAGTTTATTGGTGCAGAGAAAATGCAACAACTCGAGCGTCTCAAGCTTGAATTCAATAAACTCTCCAACGTTGACTTCCTCAAGGAAATTAAATCTCTCTTCACCGTTAGTGTCGGAGGCAATCAACTTCCACCAGAAATCGAGGCAATTTGGAAGGCGTTTAGTCCTGTCTTCAAAGTGGGCTGATCAGGTAGCGTAGCAGCCACCGGCGCTGCATGAACAGGCCAGTAGAAATCCCCCGGCTCGCTTCACTCGCCACCCTACCCATACGGGCACCGAGGCCTTTCTAAAAGGGGGAAACACGAATTCCTGTTTCTTTTGCTCCTGTGTATTTGGTTATTTGTGTATTTGGTTATTTGCACCTTTGATATGTGACAACGTTTTTGACAACATTTTCTTTGTGATCCGGCCGTGATAGACAGCATCTATCAGGCCGTTTTTTCGGTTTTACCAGCAGGGCAGGAGCCAACTATCTTGGAAATTGGGCCAGGTGAGGGGGTACTGACTAAACCCTTACTAGATTTGCAGACCAACTATCGAGCATTTGAAGTAGACACGACGCTCCAAAAAAAATTGGACAAAATTTTTACACCACGCAAAAAGGCACATCTCATCTGGGGTGATGTGCTTACCTTACCTTGGCAGAAAGAGCCAGATTGTCTTACGTTGTCTATATCTGACAACTCTCAAACCTTCCCTTATGCGTCCCTTGTCGTCGTTGGAAACTTGCCCTACTATATTACTTCACCCCTGATCCAACAATTTTTTGGCTACGCGGGCGCTGAGGCGGGCGTGGTGATGATCCAAAAGGAGGTTGCTGAGAAACTCGTGACCAAGGCAAAGAAGAAATCTTACTTGTGGCGACTAATCAACAACTTCTATACTATTGAGCTCCTCACGCATGTGGCACCGACGTCGTTTTCTCCTCCTCCCAACGTGTGGAGTAGTGTGATTGTCCTCAAAAAGCGCTTACCGCTCTTGGATAGTGAGCAGTGGAAGAACTTCCGCGAGCTTTTGGACATAGTCTCCCCCTACACTCGCAAAATGCTCAGAGCGATCTGGAAAAAGGAAGAAACCAAACTTGCTGACTTTGTTTTACCAAAAGAGCTTGAGGAGAAAAGATGGGAGGAATTGGGACGAGAAGAGGTAAAAAAATTACTTAACAAATAATCAACATATTTAATATTGACAATTATAATAAATTTAATATAAAATTTGCAAATAAAACAAAACATATGCAAATGAAATATGGAAATTGGGCTATCTTGTTGTTCTTTAGCTTGGTTATCGGTACAGCGTTGTGGTGGTTCACACCACGTCGTGTGGTTAATGAGTGCGATGAGTTGAGAAAAGATTTGGAAGTACTCAAGGGAGACCTCAACCAGGCTGAGCAGAAAATTTACAAGTTCGAACATCCTGAGGAGCACACGGAGCATTTTGGGAAATTGGGAGTGAGGAGATTGGCAGCATTTAGGATTAGTGATAACTTGTATCAATCATTTTCTGGTGGGTATCGCTATCCTTTGGAGCTCAAATGTGGTTGCAGTGATTGCAAATGTATTGAACCACCATCCCTTTTGGTTGGAGAAGAGTACCGACAAGATCTCAGTAATCACATAGTAGAAGTGAGAGTCTTGAAGAAGGATGAACCAAACTATTATGAGCTCCTGCGAACGCGTCCAGATTTGGACTCGTTGCAAGTTAGTACAACGGCTCAGCAATAAGTTATCAACTATCAAAAAATCTATTTGCCAGGGAATTCCCTGGTTTTTTTAAAATATGAAAAGGCCTGAATAATTTATTCAGGCCTCATTTTACCATACATTTGCTATCATCTTTAGCACCCACGGTTTTGGGTTGAAGCGTTGGTAACTGACCATAACGCTTAGCGTGAAACCAATTGAATCCGGTATAATTATATACCAATTCCTTGTCTCTACCCCATACCATGCCCTAAAGAAATACACAATGCATACTATAATAGAGAAAGGGAAATCCATCCCAAACCTATTATCTTTGTATTGCTTGATGATTTGCCGTGGAAGTCCCCAGCAGACCATTATGATAGCAAATGCTCGGAAAGTTTCTCCTAACACTTGTTCCATTTCTTTATATTTCTTTACTTTTATATTATAATTATAAATAACTATAAGTCAATAGTAATCTTACAAGTAAAAGAAGAATTACTAGTATATTCTATCCCTTTATCAACGTCGCAAATTGCTTTTTCCCTTTCCTTAATAACACAATTTCCCCTTGGAGAAAGTCAGTTTCTTGCAACTCATAACCCATATCATGGACTGATGTTTCATTAAGTACGACACCATTATTTTTGATCAACGTTTTAGCTTCTCCATTGGAAGGGGCAAGACCTGCTTCGACAATCGCTTCGATAATTCTCATGCCGACAGCTATGGGATTTTTTCCACCAATTGCTTGATGAAGAGCAGCGAGATCATCTGATGAAAGTTGGTTAACTTTATCCATAGGATTTCATTCACCAAAAAGTGTTTGTGTGGTGAGTTGTGCCTGACGTGAAGCCTCACTTCCAAAGACGGTTTCAACGACCGCGAGTGCTAATTTTTCTTGGCCGATTCTTTTTTCGGGAGTTGCGTCGTGTTCTGCAATTACCTTTTCTATTTCTTCGAAACTTACGAGCGTTAGTAATTTGAAATATCTTTCTATATCTGCATCGGCGGTGTTCATGAAGTACTGATAGATCACATATGGACTATTTTTGTTGGGATCTAGTCGCAATGCATTTCCTTCTGACTTTCCAAATTTCTTTCCCGTACTGTCGACAATGAGCGGGCAGGTGACACCATAAGTTTCAACATCAAGTTTCTTTTTGATGAGTTCAATTCCCGTAACAACATTCCCTCGCTGATCAGAGCCTGCAATTTGTAACTTACAGCCAAAATCTTGGTAGAGTCTGAGATAGTCATATCCTTGTAGCAGCATATAACTGAACTCGGTATATGAGATAGACTTATCAGGATCTTCAATTCTCTTTTTGACGGTCTCTTTGTTCATCATTTGATTAATAGTTATGTATTTGCCGACCTCTCTCAAGAATCACAAAAAGCTCATATCAGTATAAAAATCCGCATTATTTTTGACTTCAAAATTGAATGTATGTCATGTAAGTTGTGTGAGATGGTCTAACACAGTTCATACTTGTTTTGTAATGGCAGCTACATTATTTGCTAATGCTTCTTCGCTGAGAAAAGATCTCTCGCTGTCTTTGCCTCCTGGATCACCAATCATGCCCGTTGCTCCACCGACGATGAGGATCAGTTTATTCCCTCTTTTCATATACTGCACAGCATGCATAAATCCCACAAAATTCCCCAAATGTAGAGAATCTGCTGTTGGATCGACTCCCCAGTATAGTGTCTGCTGACCTCATGTATACAGATCAAAAACGGCTTCATGGGTATATTGATTGAGGAATCAACGCGCTTCGAGTTCGGCTTTGAGGTGCATGTTTACAAGAAGATTAAACGTTGTAATCTATAGGGAAGATGTGCATTTTTGCAAGATGAGGTGAGAATTGAGAGTTAAGAAATAAGATTTAAGAATTAAGAAACTATACTCCAGAAAATGGAACTTATGAAAATACTACAAAAGGCACCAAGGAGTACTATGTATGCTTTTGAGGGTGCTAAAATATTTTATTCAAGCATTTCTGCCGAGTAGTCCAATTTTAAAAATTGTTTGACTCCAAGGCAAAAACCTAATGTGTATCCCGGTATTGGAGAAATATGTCAGATTCTATTTTTGCTTGTTTTAGTATTCATTTGAGAGTGCCGACATCGAGTTCTTTGTGTTTTGGCACAACAGTGGTAATACTTGATCCCGTGTTAGTTTTGGTATACACGTAATGTGATCATACGGATCTTTGAAAAATGAATCATTGTGATTCGAGGAACTTCATCAGAAATACTCATGAAACTATCGGAAATTTAGGCATGATTCTGTACAGAAAATGTGGAGACAAATGAAAATGACGGAGCATCCTCATCCAGTCTATCTTTTTCAACCAGATTATATGCATATACCGCCTCTTGAAGGTTTTTGAGGGCGACTTGAGGAGTTTCTCCTTGTGAAACTACACCATTTTCTAGACATGTTGCCACATACATGAGCTGTCACTGTGTTACGTAAGCTGTATAAGGCATGTGATCGTGGTAATACCATAAAACTACTTTATTAGGTCTTTAATGGCAGTATAGTCATAATATGAAAAATCACAAGCTTTTTCAATGAACTCACTTGACTCACTAGAGACAAAAGATATAACGTAATTAATTTTTATTTATACAAGAGGTGATGTATATTGTCTTCGAGGGAGTAGTAGGAACAGGTAAGTCGACCCAGTCGAAGAAATTGGTGGAGAAGTTACAGGGGCAATATCCTGAGCGCGAGGTAGTTTGGGTCAGAGAGCCAGGGAGCACTCCTATTGCTGAGGCTATTAGAACACTAGTACAGGCGACACCATTTGATGAGGAGATGCACGCATTGACGGATGCATACTTGTATGCAGCATCGAGAGCACAATTGATCAATACCAAGATAGCAAGTGTTTTGGAAAATGGGGGTATCGTCGTGGCCGATAGATCATTTTGTTCATCACTTGCTTACCAAGGCCATGCGCAAGGACTGGGACTTGAACGTGTGCGAAATATCAACAAAGAAGCAGTCAGCCGTTATTTACCTGATCTCGTTTTGTATCTTACTCTTGAACTTGAAATAGCACTGACGAGAACATTTGATGCGAAGGGTGACAAATGGGAACAGAAGAAAATAGATTTCTTCGAATCTGTTGCACAAGGATATGAAGCAGTGAGCCATCTACCAGCAATCGCTGATCGTCGACATACCATCGATGCATCAGGCACTATCACAGAAGTTGAGCAGGCAGTGCGAGAAGTAGTGAATAAAAAATGCACACAACAAGCACCAGGATTACGTACAACTACCTTACAAAAAGACCTTACCAAATAATTTTTTTATACTTTTGCAAAGCGACCTCTACACAAAGCAATTGCTTTTTGGTCGTTTTTTCGTAGTTTTCCGTGATGTAAGCCCAGACGCAAATATACAAATAATCAAATATCCAAAATACAAATTAGCCCAGATG
>CAZWFZ010000001.1:30371-36147 GCA_964633455.1 uncultured Candidatus Peribacteria bacterium
CTTGAATATAAGCCCAGATGGTGAAATGGCAGACACGCACGTTTCAGGTACGTGTGCCGCAAGGTGTGAGGGTTCGAGTCCCTCTCTGGGCAAGAGAACAAATAACCAAATTAGCAAATAACCAAATATTCAAATTATCAACTAACGTCTTTTATTACTTTGTTTAAAATATTTCACATGGAAAAGCACACAGCAAAAACAACACATGCTCATGCAGCAACTCACCCACATGAGACACATCATAAAACTCACAAGAAAACATCGTGAGGTAGTGCAAAAATTATTCTCCTTGTTCTCGTAGTAGTGCTTGCGGGCATCTTTTGGATGAGGAGTTCACAAGATCTAGATGTATACTCCAATCCAGATTTCAACAAGAGTTCTTTATCAGGAGCTACTAAAACAGGAGCTAATGAAAAACCTACTCCCAAGGTATGGGAACCTGTCGCATGAGCTAAAATGTTGTTTGGAGTAACTGGTGAGTGTGAACAAATGTTTGCAGAGTATTATGCTACCTACGATACTCCTATGTTTGGTACGGAGGAAGTTGCTAACCCGTTTGGTACAGCAAATATAATAACTGAAAGTTGGTTCGATGGTACATGGACAGTTTCTCTTATCAGTGGTTTCACTGATCCATTTGGATATAACTTCACCGTATTCACTAGCTGAGATGCAAAATGACTTGGATTTGTAAATGCCAACCATACAGGACTATTGACGTTATTGCGTAATGTTTCCAAAGACCCAACCTATGTGGGAGCTACAGAGACTGGGTATTTTGATCAAGTGCAAATGTCTTGATTTACAGAGAAATTCAGACCACTCATGGGTGCAAAAGCTATCCCTTGTCTGATGAAATTTGAAAACCAGGTGTGTGAAGATTTGTATGTTGGTATGATTAGATATCCAGATAGAACACTCCATGATGTACAATGTTATACCAAAGCAACTAATGGAGACATGTATCTTATATCTGTATTGGATGCCCTCAATATCTTCAATCCAAATGAGCCACAAGATGACTTTTCAAAGAACTATGCTATTTGGAATAACGCCATTGTTTGGTTTGTAAACCATATGAGAAAAGCTCCTTAATTGCGTATGATATTTACCCTCACCCCAACCCTCTCCTTTATCCCCGAATGGGGGCAACCACTCATTTCACTACGCTGCATTCGTTAGGAGAGGGTGATTATATGCCATGCACTATCATATTATTACCATCTTTCCCGAAATCTTTGATTCGTTTTTAGCGACTTCGCTCATTTCCAAAGCAAAGGAACAAGATACCCTGCAATTTTCTTTCGTTAACCCGAGAGATTTTTGCACCGATCCGCAGAGACAAGTAGATGATGCAATGTATGGAGGT
Organism: uncultured Candidatus Peribacteria bacterium; assembly: GCA_964633455.1. GTDB lineage: Bacteria > Patescibacteriota > Gracilibacteria > Absconditabacterales > Absconditicoccaceae > CAYUST01. The sequence goes on from CAZWFZ010000001.1 coordinate 31,741, forward strand.
GGTGCTGGTTTACTGATGAAAGCTCAACCTATTATTGATGCAATCAAAAGCATTTTAGCATCTCAAAATATGACGACGGAGACGTGAGGTTTGAGGAAACGAAAAGTGCTCTTGCCTAGACCGAGTCAACAATGCTTTACACAAAGCACAGCACATACACTTGCTGAGGAAGCAACGGATATTATCCTCATTTGTGGAAGGTATGAGGGCATCGATCATCGCGTTGATTTGCGGTGCCAACAATTGTTTGGTGAAGATTTTATGCCCCTCTCTCTGGGGCAGTATGTGGTGATGGGCGGTGAAGTCCCTAGTATGCTGATCGTGGAAGCGGTCAGTAGGTTGGTGCCCTGAGTCATCAAAGATGCAGACAGCCGAAAAAATGAAAGCTATCGTCCCGAGCTCGGTGGTGAAAATATCGAATGCCCACAATATACCAGACCAGAATCCGTTGAAGGCATGAGTGTTCCCGACGTCTTGCTCGGGGGAAATCATGCATTGATCGAGCAATGGAGGAGAGAGAACACAGATTCTAGAATTTAGAAACCAGACTCCAGAATGTATTCCTCACTTTTTCGAGTGCAACCGTGATATAGTATGTAGATTTGAGATAAATAATATTTTCTTGTCACAAACTTGACATTTTTTCGTATGTATTATTATCATCACATCATTCATTCTTAAAAAATTAAAAGTATGTTACAAAAACTAGAAAAGGAAGAGAAAAAGTTGTTTTCTCGTGTGTGGTCATTTTTGACTACTGCGTTACAACCAGTTCATTACACCTTACTTGCGCTCTTGTTGGTGCGTGTGTTTACGGCAGTTGTGCCTATGGCGCAAGCGTGGTATTTGGGTAGGATTATTGATACGATTGCTACTGACGATACGTCTGCACAGATTATTACCAGTCTTTTGGGACTGTTGGGTATTTTCGCGACGTGGCTCGTACTGGATTTGATTGCATGGAGGGTCTCAGAGATACTTATTATTCGCGTCGAGTCTACGACCATGCAACGCTTGTACGAATTCTGCTTCTCGTATGTACAAAGACATGCGGTCAGATTTTTTGCTAACACCTTCACGGGTGCGTTAGTCAAAAAAATTAATAAACTCGTCCGTGGTTTTGAAAGCATTATTGATATTATCGTCTTCGAGTTCCTCATGGTACTTATTACCGTAGGTATCACGATTGGTATGTTCTTTCGATATAGTACCTTGGCGGGAAGTGTTATGTTGGTATGGGTGATTATTTATTTGTGGGTACAACTACATCTGAACAAATGGGTACTCCCCAATGAACTTGAGAGTCAGAAACTTGATAGCCGTGTCACTGCAGAACTTTCAGATACAATCACCAACGCAAATACTATTACCCAATTTGCACAAAGACCCTACGAAGAATCTCGTTTCCATGGGATCGTAGATCTCTGGCGTAGAACCATTGCGAAGACCTGGCTCAAAAGAAATTGGGTCTATGCAATTAGTGATCTGCTCATTGGATTGATGCAGATAGCTGCCCTCTACTTCTTCATTATTTCTTGGCGTGATGGGGTGCTTACCTCAGGACTTATTGTGACCCTACAATTGTATGTAGCACGTCTCGGTGAAAAACTTTTTTTCATCGGGAGAACCTACAAACGTTTCTTTGATTCGGTTGCAGAGTCACACGAGATGATAGAAATTCTGGATACGCCACATGAGATACAAGATTGCACTGACGCACCACCGTTTATATTCAAACAAGGTGAAATTACCTTCGATAACGTTGGTTTCAGCTATGATAATCATCGTGAACTCTTATCAGACTTTTCACTTGTGATTAATCCCGGCGAAAAAATTGCACTCGTCGGAGCAACGGGATCAGGTAAAACAACTATCAGCAAATTACTTCAAAGGCAGTATGAGGTAACTCATGGAACTATCTTGATTGACGGACAACCCATTGATCACGTCACCCAAGAATCATTGAGAAAACATATTGCGTTAGTACCACAAGATCCTCTTTTGTTTCACAGAACTCTGAGAGAAAATATTGCCTATGCTAAACCTGACGCTACCGATGAACAAATCATACGAGCATCCAAACTTGCTCACTGTCATGAATTTATTGCGAATCTTCAGTATGGATATGACACCTTGGTCGGGGAGCGTGGCATCAAACTCTCAGGCGGAGAAAGACAAAGAGTAGCTATCGCAAGAGCAATACTAGCAGATAGGCCTATCTTGATTTTGGACGAAGCGACGAGCTCATTGGACTCTCAAACAGAAAAATATATCCAAGAAGCAATTCACACCCTTCTCCAAGGCAAGACGGCCATTGTCATTGCACATCGTCTCTCGACGATCAAATCAATGGATCGTATTATTGTCCTGGATCACGGCAAGATTATCGAACAAGGTACGCATGAGTCATTACTCACCTTGCAAGATGGGATCTATCAGAAGTTGTGGAAGATACAAGGGTAACTAAATTCCCCTCTCCTAGTGAGCATAGCGAACGATTGGGAGAGGGTAGGGTGAGGGTGAGTCACATAACTAAAGAAACAAACAATACGTTCTCCCTCTGACCAGGGGGAGAATTTTTTTAATATTTCTCAATCGTAATATTCCCCTTATCTACGCCTAGGTCGAGCAGGCGTTGTTGGACATCTTGGACCATGGTAGGTTGCCCACAGATGAAACAGGCAGTGTTGGTGCCGAGATGTTGTATTGCTGAAGTGAGACCATCTTGGACATATCCTGTGGTATATCCGTCAGGGAGACCAGATTCTTTGGAGAGGAAAATGTTGAGCGTAAGTCCAGGAATTTTTTCTTTCATGAGTGCTTGCATATCGGGGAGCAGATTGTCTAGATATCTTTCGCCGAACAAAAAAACAATTTGTTTGCCCTCAAGAGGTGTTTCTAATAATTTATTGAGTATTCCCATATTGGGTGAAAGTCCACTCCCTGTGCTCACAAACAAATAGTTCTCAGAGATATGCTGATCTCTGTAGTGACCTACGGGTCAGGTGAGTGTTACGGTATAATTATGTTGTGTCGTAAGAAATTCAGACATGCCGTTTTCAGAAGTTTTCTTGACGATGAAACCAATACGTTTGTCTTCTTGCAAGAATTTATTGGTAGTAGCTATGCTATATGGCTTCTTGAGTGTGCGTAACTCGTTTTGATGAGTGATCATCATAAACTGTCCTTCATCGAAAGTAAATGTTTCCTCAGGTTGAAAAAATACAAATGAGACTAGCCCAGATTGACTATCAATTTTTTCTCTAAAAATAGCTTGGAAATGTTGCATGACTAGATGAGATGTTGAGTAGAGTTATTAAGGAGCAGACGAGCACCATCGGGAGTTATTTCATATGAAGTGATACCGGTGTTGGCAAACTGTATTGCAGAGTTATCGATGTCAGTGATAGGCAATCATTCAAGAACGATATGCACTGCGCGTTTGAGTCAACCGTGGGTGATACACAATATACGTTCATTGGCGTGCTGTTCGTGGAGCTGTTGCAATAAATTGCGTGCACGATGATAGAGTTGATCTGCGCTTTCTGAGGTAGGCAATGATGCAAGATATGCATAGAGTGCATGAGCATCTAGACGATATTTCGCCATAATTTCTGTTTTTTCCATCCCATCGTATGGCCCAAATGTTCTCTCTCTCAAACGTGTATCGAACGTCAGAGGAGTAATCGTGTGATGTTCTACAATCGGTGCTACGGTTTCTTTTGCTCTCAGGAGATCACTACTGTATATGTGTGCAAAGGTATGACTTGCTAGATACTCAGCCAACAAACGTGCTTGCTGATGTCCCTCTTCACTCAATCACCAATCATAGTGACCACTGGTGTGACCCGTTGCTTGATTGGTTGCATGTCCATGACGGATGAGGGTAAGTATCATGGTAGTGAAAGAACAATACTAAACTGCTTTAGAAGAACTTCGGTGAGTTAGGGATTCGAACCCTAGGTTGGTTTGCACCAACACACGAATTCCAATCGTGCGCCTTCAACCGCTCGGCCAACTCACCGTGTGCACAGTGTTTATGTAATGCAGTGAGTTTTGCAAGCGCTCATGGGTTTTTCACAAAACAAAAAACCACGGTAAGTGGCTTTTCACGTAAGTAACAATCTCGGGGATTTATACCTTTATAGGCACTAGGGATGCTATCCCTACGGACCTGTCTCAAAATATACACTTTGATACATTATTCTCTCATAATTCGCAGTAAGTAACAATCTCGGGGACGAGGGACTTGCTATCCCTGCAGTGGGGTTTATCCCCACAAAGGGACGAACTCTCGACCTCCTTATTTGACAATACGTACTCACTAAGGTTAGATTAACAATCTCGGGGACGAGGGACTCGAACTCTCGACCTCCTGGTCCCAAACCAGGCGCTCTAGCCATCTGA
>CAZWFZ010000002.1:0-28471 GCA_964633455.1 uncultured Candidatus Peribacteria bacterium
TTCTTTTTTGGACAATTACTCACTCTTTGGAGAAAAGATACCAAACTCAAGAAAGCAGTAGTAAAAGAACCTAACTTAGGCAACAAAGTTAAATTGATGTGACAAGCATTGCTTGATTTCAACAAAGGTATTGTTGAAGATGCAAAACAAGTAGATTTACAAGCTCAGTGGCTCCAAACGAAACAATGGATAGAAGATGAACTTACTGATCTCCAAACCAAACTACACGGACGAGAGGGTGATGCAAAGACCTACTCCCAAGACCAAGTTGGAAATATTTTGAAAGAAATTGAGGTGCGTTATGCTAATTTGCTTACCAAAACTAAATCTCGGATACAACAATTAGAAGAACATCCAGAACTTACGCAGAAAATCGCTACCATTCACAAAACTATTGCGAAAATTAAACAAGTTGCCAGCAAGTAATCTCTTCTTTATTCATTGAGTAACGTAGCAATTATGATCTTTAGTTTCAAGACTTTTGTTGACGAGTTAAGAGAGAATCCTGAGAAAAAAGAAGTGGTCGAAAAATATGAAAAATATTTTGGTGCCATCACAGGTGAAATTACTGATCAACTGTGGTATATTGAATATGTTAGCACATTTAAGACCGCTCCCTATCGTGTACCAGAAGAACTAAAAAACGATTTTGACTGGGCACTCCTTATGCAAATGGTAGGTGCTTCATTTAGTAGTGATGGCATCTTGGATACTGATGATGCTGAGCAAGCACCAGAGTTTTTGATTTCCGTACAAAGCGGTGAGCAAATTGTCGTCAAGAAGGTTTCTGAGCTTTGGGGATTTCAGATTCTGAGATTATATGAAATCTACGCAGAAGAGCAGATGAACTTACATATTTTGATTGCAGAAGACGAAAAAGAGAAAGAAGCAATCATCGCACAAAGAGATAGTAGAAGTAAAAGATGGCAAATTGTAGTAGATAACCTTGAAAAGGATGCAATGAGCAAGCAAGATGAAGTAGAAAAAACAGAAAAACTCTCTGATCTGTATGATCAACTCTAATAAATTTATAATATAGATAAAGATAACCACCTAATCGGTGGTTTTTTTGTTCTTATCTTAGTTAATCAATGGCACCATAAATGATATATGAGGGTAATTGGTTCGTTTTATTAGCCCCTAGTGATACTTGTGCATGGCCATAATAACCAACACTTGTGATGACCGTATATTTGCCAGGCAAAGGGTTATCAGCATCGTTGAGTTGTAGGCAGTACTGCTTATCATCGCCAGATGCATTGGTGAAGATGAGATAGTTTTTGTTAACTGCACTACTTGCATAGCCACTAATATCTGAAGCAAAACTGTAGGGATCAGGGTTTCCGACATCCCCTTCTAGACTTGTATTGTAGTTTTCAAGCTCCTCATCCAAAATCTTGATACCATATGTTTCAAGAGCAGTTCATGTCGTATAGAGTGCAGGAGTCATAGCAATAAGGTCTGCGTCTGCCACGATAGTATACGCTGGAGTAGCAAATCCAGCAGTATTATCCCAAAATAGTGGTACAATTAATGCTTCACCTTCTGATAAGGTATAGTAGGTTCATTCAGACCACGCCTCAGCGCAGTCTGCAACATCTGTAGTATCATCACTGATGGTAAATTGGCGAGAACTAATATCCATGGTAAATCTACAACCCGTCCCCACAACACATCCAGAAAACGTAGTAAACGTCAGTGCATCCTCAAATCAATACCCGTGATTCTTGGTCTGTGCAAGTCAGAGTTCGAGTCCACCGTAGGCATAATAATATGCTTTATAATAGTCATTAAACAGTCTAGAAATGCTAATTAAGTTATTCGTATAATGTGAAATAAGTAATCCCAAGAGAGATGATACCATCATAATAAATAATACTAAGAGCATGATATTGCCTTTCTTTTTCATGACTAATATTGTCTAACATTAAAGAAAGTCTGTAGCTGTTGACGTACTCTAAACCACCAATGTTCATCACTATAATGAGGAATTTCGATATCCAAAAATAGCCAAAATCCCAAATGAGAAATATTATCAAAATCAGTTTGATCTCAAAAAGGAACTAATTTAACATAGAAGTTGGTTACATTTACTCTCTTGGTGTCCGTAAGATGTAAATAGTCGGTCTGCAACAAAAATGGGTCGAATTTCTCCAACTGTAAATAACACATTCATCACGTTGACTCACAAGCTCTCGAAAGCGTATAACTCAAACCATCGAGAGTAAAAACCAACTCATCCACAATTCCATATGTATCTCCCAGGGTGGTGTATGAATATCATGTAATGCTCAGGTCACCGTTATCAACTATATTTTGAATAGTCTGCATGACAAAAAGTGTTTCATTGTGCAATCATCTCTCACTTTGAATCTTCACAGCAATTTGTCCAGTAATAATATATACATTAAATAACACAATCACCAAGAATCACAAAATCATAGTAGTGATACTTAGTTCGATGAGGGTGAATCCGTTTAGTCGTCTTTTCACGTCTATGACTAATAAATAAATCTATCTCGAAGACCCAATCAGGCTCTCTAGGACTACAGATTTTATTTCCCTTCATAATGCATACTCCACATATGAGGCTATATACAGTATATCTCACGTCTGTGACGGATACAACGGCATGGGTCTAAACAAGAGATATCTTCTAAACGAGCTTTGTTGACCTCCAGTACTACTATGTGTGTACCAAAAGCCTGTCAAAATATCTGTTCCATCTTGTTGCTCAATAAGTCATGTATGAAGATATAACCATGTTGATCATGTTGTAGATAACAACTCTACCTCATACCTCCCATCTATAGTGAGATCAATAGTGTATAATGTATGTGCTCATGTTCATTGATGAAAATAGGAAGCACAATTATCCACTGCACCTGAAGCAAATTCAGCACAATTCCATACAATCCCTCTATCAATATTACTATCCCTCAGATTGTATGCTAATTCTAGTCCTTCTCTAGCTAGTAGCGCTGCTGTATCTCTTTGTTTGATTTCTTGTACCCAGGAGATATTCTTGGTAATCATAGATAGAATAACCAAAATACCTGTTCAAAACAGGATAATAGCTATTATTACCTCCAAGATAGTCATTCCACGAAGACGAGTTATGGACATGTGATTTGTTTTATTTTGCATACATCGCTAAAGATTTCAAAACATGTAATATCATCAGTAATTGTTCACACCAATGTAAATCATGTTCCCCCTTGGATAATATCACATCAAATTGCATATGGGTACAAACGGACTTGGAGAGGATCGCTTGGAAATACCAACATACTTTTTTGGAGCGTATAGGTATCAATTTCTCTTCATGCACCAAATGCATCAAGTATACTATCAGTGACACTTCATGAGAGACTAGTACCTGTAAAGGATATATCAAGTGCTTCAAAACGTTGTCACATATTATAACTACTTGTTCTTGCAATAGTCAAAAACTCGTCCATCAATCAAACAAATGATTCTTTGTCCTGTCTATATTCTAAGTCATTAAAATATTGTCGTCACATATTCATAGTCATAGACATAATAATCCCTACGACTATGACAACAATCAGCATTTCTACGAGAGTAAATCACTTTGGGTGCATGTCTAAGATGAAAAAATAACACCCATGACAATACTTAATAGTCGAGTAAATTGCAAGAGTAGCTCATCTCAATTTAGTGCTTCTGCAAAAGTCTTAAAAGTACTTGTGCCTGCAAGGTGCGCATGTGTGCTTTTAGAGACGCATAAAGAAGCTCATAAAGAAGCGTTGTGTAGCCGCATATCAGGGCATTTAAAAAAAACTTGCTACGCTAGAAAATTTAGGGGAAATTTGGTTTTTCAGAGCTTCATTATACAGTAATAGAGTCAAGCAACGTACCAATCATACCAAACACGGACATAGCAACCATAGCAATAACTCATCAAATGAAGACAATCAAAATTGGTTCAATCGCTTTGGAAAGTCCGTCCAGTTGCTTTTCAAACTCATCTTCATACATACGGATCGCATTGGACAATGCACTTTCAAACGAAGCAGTTTCCTCTCCTACTTTGAGCAATGCCACTACATCTTTTGCAATAATATGCGAATAATTACCCAAGGTGCCTCCAATAGTCTCACCTCTATTAATTGCGCCAATTATATCATCGATCATTTCTTTGTAGGTAATATTCTCCATAATTTCCCTCAAGAAGATAAACACGTCCAAAAAGTTCATGCCCGCCTGCATCAGCAATCTCATGTATCTCATGAACTTGATCATATCATAATATTGTGTTACTTTACCCAACAAGGGAAGTTTGAATATATTTTGATCTACAAAACGCTGTCCTTTTTGCGTAGAAAAGATCACCCAAAGTATAAATCATCACATACCCAACACCATCACGATCTTGAGTGTATTCTCTTGCAAAAAGGTCGTCATATTCATCATCACTTGGGTCATCATAGGGATATTCTGAGCATCAAACTGAGTAACAATCTCAAAAATTCCTGGTAAGATTTTGGTAAAAAGTACGTATACGGAAATAATTGCCATACCAAAAAGCACTCACGGATAGATCATAGCACTCTTATATTTTGTTTTGATATTGTGCAAGAACTCATATTCTTCTGCTAAGTATTTAAGTACCAAGGTCAACTCACCTGACTCTTCACCAGACTTCACGATATTCACATCACCTTGATTGAAGTATCTTGGCAATAAACTCATACTCAATGACAAAGTTTCACCTCTATTGAGGGCAAAGTACATTTCATCACATATTTTCCTGACTGCTCATTTGTCTGTACCATTCTTGATAATCAACACCGAGTCAACAATTGCTACTCATCATTCAATCATATACGACAACTCTCTAAATAAGAATACTTTTTGCTTAATGTTAAAATAACCGAGTTCTCTCTCCTTGATGAAATTTTCTATGTGGGTATCAACTCGATTATCTATGAGCATTGTAGAGTAACGTTGTGTATAAAAAGTATACATAGCAATCTTCACTATTCTCTTACTCCGTTGGTAGATCAGAAGCAGCTGGAGGGCTAGCTGGCACCTCTACCGGTGAGGATGGTGGTGGGGTAGCTCATGCATCTGTCGGGGACTTAGACTGAGGTGGGTTATAAAAATATGCATATAATTCTACAGAAACAGTTTGTTTGAGATTATAGTTTACAATATCATAGTTCATTCATGCAATTCTATAGACCATGGGAATTAAGAAGTTAATACTTTGTTCCACATTCTTCATAAATACCAGAAAATTTTGCTTATTCTCAAATTCAATTTCCATGCTGATTGGTAATTTATACAAATAGCTTTCCTCATCCAAAATTTCTACAGCTCAAAAGCTTACGGTCAATAAATTCCCAATATCTCCCGTTCATCCAGGCACCTTCATGACATGTTCAAGGATACTTTTGAGAAGCGCTTTTTGATTGAAATCCATCTTTTGTGCTTCGAGAGAACTAAGAATAATATACGTCCTAAAAAAGGGTAAATTCTCCATCAGTTTGGGTTTAATATTATCACATTTCCTTTCGTTAATACAATTAGCAAGTGTGTATTGTTTGCCAGTAGTATTGAGTTCCAGGATAACCTCTTGTATTTCCTTGATTTCAGCCACCTCATCCAATGCTCAGGTAATACTTGTTTGAATAAGCTCAATTTCATTGAGCAAACCCTCACTTCCTCTTGCTTCAAAAAATACATACCGAGGTCATTTTCCAAATATCTCTCCCAAGGGTAATGCTCACAATCATCTTACTCTTTCAACAGCTCACGCAAACATTCCCCGAAAGAAAAGTAAACCAACAACGCACAAAAATGTATAGAGTTTATATCTCAATCCGGCAATCTGTCTCTGCTTTCTAGCTACTAACTCTGGGTCAATCTCATTAAGACGCTGGCTTAATTCTGTCATACTGCTTAATTTTTGCATCTAAAACAAATGAGAAAACCCCTCCTTGTTCATCATAGAAAGGAATTTTGATAAACTCAATAAACTCAAACTTCTCTAACCTCTCCAAGAGTCATTTCTCTTTATATATCTCAGCCATAGTTGGTACTGTTCACCTTACGATTATTCTATCACTACTAATTTGGAAATCACGAAAGGTGAGTCTGTTTTCATTGGATCCTAATGCTTTCATTATATCATACAAACCAATGAGATAGATAATTGACTCTCTCCAATTGATAGTATTATCTAATTCCATAAGTTTTTCAGTTGCTTTATACCTTTGATATCATTGATCCTGTTTAAGTACAGATAATTCTTGTTTTCTCTGCACGAGTAGTTCCTCTTGTTGGGTCTTAAACGTCTCCAAACGAGTTATTTCAAAAAATGTAAGATAACAATAATATCCAATGGTCCACAGAAAAAACAAAAAAGTTGCGCCCGCCACTACTCATCGCAGATTTATATTCTCCAACTTCTTTTGCCAAGCCGGCACTTTCTGCTTTTCACCTGGATGATGCCCAAATGGAGCAGCAGGGGTTGTTGCTACTTCTTTTTTCTTTCAGAGATGTAATCGTGCAGGTAGCGTAATTTGGGGAAACTGCATCACACAATGGGAAATCTAAAGACCTATTCATTATATGACAACTATTCGCACAAGCAAAAATAGGGCTTCTTTTGTGTATAAAAAGATGACAAAAACAGAAAAAAGCATACATTATAGGGACAGTCCTGTAATGAGATTAATAATTTTTTAAAAAAGGCTTTAGCAGGCTTACTTATTGGTTTTTCATAGTACTAGCAAAGTGCTATTTTAGCCAAATAACGATTGAGTAGTTGAAGTCGTAGAGGGACGTTGCGAAGACGGCTGAACGGCCGGCAGAGGAATTCAAGGAAAATGAGCCAAGAATCACTCCCAATCTAAGCTAAGAATTCATTTTTCTTGTGCTTTGGTAAGCTTGCTACCAGCAGCTTCCCCATACAAAACCAGAGTAGTAGATCACGTAACTGCGGACTGCACCTCCGCTCACTGCTCACCTAACCATTGTACGAGTATTTCTCTCGTCATAGGGAAGGTGCCCGTAACTACGATACTTTCTCATGATAACATCCCGTTGTGTGGTGAGTGACGTTTGGCTCACAATTGTACTCCAAGTGCAAAAAAGTGCGCTAAGCGTTTGGTGGTTTGGTCATCAGAAAAGTAGGCAATAAGTGCCTGAATAGTCTGTTTACCAATACCAAAAATAGCTTTGAGGAACTCCTCATCAGTACACCAGTGAGTCAATGAGACCAAGGTTGGAGTGGGCTCTTTTTGCAAAAGAGCATCTGCTAATGATTGAGCTATTTTCTTACCGACAAAAGGTATACCCAAACCATGCAATAATCTCCACAAGTCAGGTGATTTAGCACGTTCAAGTTCTCCTAGGAGTTGTTGGATCTTCTTGGAGCCAATCCCAGGCATCGCTTGCAATTGCATACGGTATTGCGGTTCGAGAAGCGAGAGGAGGTCGGCGTAATCATAGATAATTCACGCATCCACTAAATTTTCTACTCATGCATCTCCCAATCCATCAATTGCCATCGCTTGTCTAGAAACAAAATGCTTGATTTGTGCTTTGCGTCTAGCATGACAATCACTATTTGGACAATACCACGCAATCTCAGTATCAGAAGGAACGAGGAGGGTAGAGCATGCTGGACAAGTGGTAGGAGCCACAAGGGAAAGCGCATCCGCTTGACGTCTCTCAAGCACAGGTCACACAATATAGGGAATTACCTCACCACTTCTTTGAATCCATACCCAATCATGTTCTTTGAGTCACATTTTTTGCATTTGATCAATATTGTGTAAGGTAGCCTTGGTTATGAGAGCCCCGGAAAGTTGTACTGGCTCCAAAATCGCCACAGGAGTCACCACACCTGTACGCCCTACTTGATAGATAATTTCATGCAACTGAGTTGTTGCAATCTGAGCCGGAAACTTATATGCTACTGCTCGCCTTGGATGATGCGCTGTGGTACCAAGTTTGGTATCTTCCCACAAGGTGGTATCCTCTACTTTGATAACTAATCCATCGAGTTCAACGGGTGCTTTTTCTAGCTCGGGTAAGACATGCTCACAACATTCCACTACCTCCTGTATAGTCATTCATGCTTTCTTCCAAGGATAGACCGGAAATCACCAGTCATGCAATTGTTGCAAAAGAGTAGATTGTGAAATAGGCAGTGCAAGTTGAGTTCTATTACAGCAATCATAGATAAATATTTGTAATCCTCTCTTGCTCACCATCTCAGTATTCAATTGTCTCATTGTGCCAGCAGCAGCATTTCTTGTGTTTGCAAAAATAGGCAAATCTTCTTCTAATTGATATGCATTGAGACGCTTGAATGCATGTTTGGTCATAATCACCTCTCCTCTACAATGCAATTCAGGGATATGAGCAATGTTTGGTAACCAGGTAGGTAGGTTAGCAATCTGGAGTGCATGTGCTGTGACTTCCTCTCCTGTCACCCCATCACCTCTCGTGATTGCCTGAGTAAGTTTACCATAACGATAGATTAACTTGAGCGAAATACCATCAAACTTGGGTTCAATAATGTACTTTAGTGTACCTTCGTATGTGAGTTTCTCAGTTAATTTTTCAAGTTGTGTATGCCAATCATAGAGGTCTTGAGCATCATACGTATTTTGCAGTGACAGCAATGGGTAAGGCAAATGAGTTGCCTTAGCAATACTTTCTAAAAGCTGTCAAGCAAGTTTTTGAGTGGGAGAAGTGGGGATAATGAGATCCGGATAGGCAGTTTCAATATCTTCTAAGAGATGCCAAAGATAATCAAACTCGGCATCTGCAATCAGTGGATCTCCTCGGACATGATAGCGTTCATTGTGCGCAAAAATTATATCACGCAATTCATGCAGATGCTCTTGGAGTCGTGTATATGTGAGTGAATCAAGCGTATATCCACGTCGCTGGGTAGTAAGCTTCACTAATATATCGGTATCCATACGTGAGAATGAAGTGTAATGAAAGTACAACTAACAGTATAGAAAAAGTGTGTATATAATCAAGTTACCTAGAATCAATTAATTCATACCCTCACTGCCCAATCTGCTCTCTCCACAATGCATTATAGAGACCCTTTTGAGACAAAAGTTGTATATGCTTTCCTTGCTCTACTATACGCCCATTTTCCAAGACATAAATCATATCAGCATGCATAATGGTGGATAATCTATGTGCAATCATAAGTGTGGTCATCTGAGTATGTAGAGATGCTATTTCCTTGATAGTATCTGTAATTTCTGCCTCTACAATACTATCCAAGCTACTCGTTGCCTCATCCAGGATCAACACTTGTGGTTTTCTCAGGAGGGCCCTAGCTATAGCCAAACGTTGCTTTTGTCCTCCAGAAAGTTTGAGGCCTCACTCGCCAATTTTCGTGTCTAATCACTCACTGGTAGCAAAGTCCAAAAGTTGTGCTTGTTCTAACACTTCACTCATCTGTGTATCATCAGCACCTGCATGCACAAACTGGAGATTTTCTCTAATAGTACCACTGAATAATTGCGTATCTTGCGCCACCAAACCTATCAAAGATTTGAGTGAACGTGGATCAATTGATGCTAGTGGTTGTTCATTAATCTGTACATCACCTTGTTGGGGAGCATAGAGTCACAGCAATAATTTTACCAAGGTTGACTTACCTGATCCAGAGGGTCATACAAAAGCGATAGTTTGTCCACGGTCTATTTGGAATGAAATATCATACAATACGGTCTTTGTGGGCTGATATCCAAAAGTCACCTGTTGAAACGTAATCTGATCTATAGTGGTGATAGAAGACTTGTGTGATACCTCCTCTACTGGTTGTTGTTTGAGAAGATCATTGAGGAGCTCATGACTTGCTTTTGCTTCTTGATAGTTCTTGAGTACATCTCCCAACATATACAAGGGAGAGAAAATAAAGAATGAATAGAAATAAAGTGAAAAGAACTCACCTAAGCTAATCATCTGTTGAAAGACCATCCAAAACATAGTTCCCAACAAACAAACTCTGACGAAGTTGATGAGTGTTCATTGAAAAAAATCTATCGTTCTCACGGTTTTGATCTTTTTAATTTCTAGTCACAATATCTTGGTGTTGACGTTCTCAAGCCTCTGCAACTCTTGATTTTCTAATCCTAGTGATTTCACCAATGACACATTACGTATGCTTTCGGTAGTTGCTCCTGCAAGTGAAGCTGTCTCTCTCACAATCATCTCTTGTGCTTGTTTGATTCTTTTGCTCAAATGATAGACGATCACGCCCATCAAGGGCATCACGCCCGCATAAAAAAGTGCTAATATTCGATGCACCGTGCTCGCATAAATGATTACAAAAACAAGGCCAACGATTGCAGTAAAGACATTATTAATCAAGCTTCCAATAAATCCCTGGATGCTATTGCGTGCTTTGTTGAGTTTGTCCAAGAGCTGTCCTGATTGCTGGTCTTCGAGCAACGCATACGGCAATGAAAATGCGTGTTGCATACTCGTTTGGTAGATACGCATACCTATCGTTTGTGTCATGACATTGACGAAATAGTCTTGGAAGTTTTTAGCAATACGAGAAATCATGGCTACTCACACACTGAGCAATAATAATCCTCCTACTCCCATCGTAAATGTACGAACGTCGTAGTCCTGGAAGTTGGTCACATACCTATCAATGATCATACGAAATACCTGAGGATCCAGCAAAGAAAAGATCTGATTTATGGCTGCCAGAAACAAGGTAAGCAACAACATTTTTTTATATGAAGAGAAATAGCCGAAGATAAATGACATCGATCATGGGAAAATTAAAAATGTGGAGAAAATTAAGGAAGCTCTGCAAAATTGAATTTTTACGTAAATCTCTAGTGTATTATAATTTGTCAAATAAGCTGAGATACCAGTTAATAACGCTTCCTTGACGAACCTCTTCATGCGTCTCAAAAAGCTAGTAAGCTATCTTTTTTGACTTTTTCAGAGGTTCCTTAGCCTTGTTTTGGTGTATCTATTCCTGCCCACAAGTTGTAGGTATCCACAGGACACCCTGCCGCTTTCAATTGCAGAAATAATTGCATCTTATATGCTCACAAGAACACCAAGACATAATCGACCAAAAATGCTGATCTTGGTGCAGTTTTTCATCGTATACTGAT
The DNA here is from genome assembly GCA_964633455.1 of uncultured Candidatus Peribacteria bacterium. GTDB lineage: Bacteria > Patescibacteriota > Gracilibacteria > Absconditabacterales > Absconditicoccaceae > CAYUST01. The sequence continues at coordinate 11,148 of CAZWFZ010000002.1, forward strand.
AGTCTCATCCCACTGACCATCCTGTACGGTAAGTAAGTCAGTGCGTATCTCTTCGAGGGCTTTATCAAGTGAACCCGTAAATTGATCATATGTGAAGTTGGTAAACTGATTGGCATAGTCATTATACGCATCTTCATCTCGTTTACCAAGCACCATCAATTTGATCTGCGCTGGAAAAGAAGAAATAATATACTGCTCGACCTCCTCAGTTGTTCTTTGGGTATCACTAAATCTGTAGGATTTATTCTCCATAGTTACTTTGCTCCCTAGGTGCTTGAGGATTTGAAATTCATACGATATTGCTTCGATTAAATGATTGACGGTAATCATGAGATATGTGGGCAAAACATAAAAATACACTATAGTAATTATAAACAAAAAAGCGAGAGAAGGTCTTCGTCTCGCTCAAACTTTCTTTGAAAGAAAGTTTATTTAATATATTTATCAATGAGTTCCTTTGCTTTATCCTTCCCACCGAGTCCAAATGCAAGTCCAATAGCCAGCATAATACCCATCATAATAGTATTGATGTTCTCAGTCAAGAAACTGATGTCTACTTGTGCTTGCTTGAGCGCAGTCACGATCACAAACAACATAACAATAACATATGCTAAGTGCCCCAACCAAGCAGCAGTGAACTTCGCTGTCTTAGCTGCTCCATCGGTCAGATCTTTGACAAATTTCGCAACGACTGCACCCACTAGGATAATCAGAACTGCTACAAAGAGATTGGGAATGTATGCGATAAGGTCGGAAATCAAGCTTGATATAACGCTCAACCCCAAGACTTCAAAGGCGATATTGATACCAAAAAGGTAGAGCAACCAAAAGATAATGTCCGCCACAATTTCACTAAATCCTCCATGATAATTAGCATTTGACAAGAATTGATTGATCTTTGCTCTAATTGCCATCCTTTCGACTCACAACTTCCCTAGAGCAATGTGCACACCCATTTTGATCGTTCTCGCAATCAACCAAGCAACTACCCAGATGATGACAGCAATCACTAATCTTGGCAAGAAATCTGCCACCGTTTGCGCTAATGTTCATGACCAACCATTACCCAAGGTAAACAAGTCATTTACAATATTCATGGATAGTGAAAAAAGAAAAGTAAAATACGCCATAGTTGTAGCCTTGTGTCAAGGAAATGCAATGGGTGACGTAGAGTAGGTAGTTATGTAATAGCAGTTCATACCTATATGTTTCATTGCCACTCCCGTCTTGATTTGACAAATTTGCCATATAAGTAATTTATGGGTTTAAGATTGACACAAAAAGACACTCTCCTGGTGAGGGAGTAATTTAGGTAGTCTTGGTGGTAGTTTTTGTATAATACTTGATGACACTCTTGCCATGGACATGGGGTTCAATAATCACCTCAATTTTTTCTCTTAGTCTATTGGGGTCAGACATATAATTGAGTCTGATTTCTCATAGACTCTCCGCATCTCCCTCGGACAAAAAAACAATAGATCAGTAGTTGAAAATACTTCCTAATAAGCCTTTCTTGTCTACACGCATAGATTTTATTTTTTCTGTATCAAGCGTTCTCGTCGTTTTTTGCAAGATACCTGTTTGATCGAAAGACATCACTTTTTTGGGAGTGATGATGGTGAAATCCATATAATAATCGATCAGCTTCACTCGCGCTACTCCTACACAGTACCATCACCAAACAATAATAATTCACAAACCAACTATTCTCACTAATCATACCAAAAGAGAATCTCAGACCACAATGCCATATATACTCCACAAGATACACAAAGAACCAACAAATCGCATCAGGACAGGCAAAAGAACTCTATAAAAAAGATAGATAAAATCTCTACGTATGGCTAAGACATTTTCAACACCGAATTCCTCTTGGCTTTTTTCTATTTCTCTCCTCATCAAAGAGGTGTCAAAGTTGGAAAAGATTTTAACCATGGAGTTGGTAGCAATAAAAAACTAACAGATGAATACGTGTACTGTAGTGGAAAGAAGGAACTATGCAAGAAAAAATAGGATACCTCTTGGGGGGTGTTTTTTATTTCTTGGGATGATATTGCAAAGATATCCCTTGTACCAAAAGTTGTAAAGCTCTCACTCATTTGACCAATGGATAGACTATGGCAATCAATACCGGTTGACGAGAAAACCAGATCATAGCACGATCATATCGTTTCTCAGGAGATACCAAACGATCGATCTGAGCTATGGCATCCACTCAAACATAATACGCATCATCTATACCAATCACCATACCCGCAGAACAATTGATGCCTTTCTTCTCCAAATCAAGCACAATCTCTGGATGTTGCCTACCATCATATATGTGTAGGTCATAACGCTGTTTGAGGACGAGATATTGTTTAAACTGCCTACACAACAGGCAATCTCCATCATATACTACTATAACCTGTTTCTTGGACTCATTCATATACTTCATGCATCAATAAACACCACCATATATATCACTTTTGGAGAAAATAACAACGTCAGATAGCTACTTGCTCTTGCAAGAGCAAAATAAGATCATATATAAAAGAACATATGTTCTTTTTACTCTCACTAGATATCCATGGGCAAGCAATCACTCTTTGAGGTCTATCTCAATCGCTTTAGAAATTATTATTTTGCCTATCGCACGATTCCTTCATTCGAAATGTGTATGGAAATTTTGGGCGTGAATTCCAAAAGTGTCGTCCATCGCTTTTTCCAACAAATGATAGAAAATGGCTATCTAAGCAAGAAATCTTCGACCTACTTGCCTCAGGACAAACTCGTATCGCTTCCTTTTTTTGAGTCGGTCCAAGCAGGTATTCCTACGTGAGTCAGCGATGTGTTGCCACACGCTATCAGTGTGGAGCATTATCTCATCAGCCACCCTCAACACACGGTCTTGATCAAGGTAAGAGGTGAAAGTATGAAAGACGCTGGTATCTATGAATGAGATATTGTAATTGTGGAGACAGGCAGGACGGCTCGTGTAGGCGATCTCGTCGTTGCATTAGTAGATCATGAATATACACTCAAATATCTCCTCAAAGACAAACAAGGAAAACATTTTTTGAGAGCTGCTAACAAAGCATATGATGATATCTATCCTTCAGAAGAGCTCAAAACATTTGGTATTGTAATAGGATCATTTAGAAAATATGAATAGCCATGCAAGCAGTCTACCCTCTCAGTACGCGTGTACGATGCTTGGTAGATGCAGATTGTTTTTTTGTCTCCTGCGAGAGACTGAGAGATCCATCACTCCTCGCCAAACCTGTATGTGTTGGTGGTCCCATTGTAGTAGCAGTGAGCTACGAAGCCAAAGCCTATAGTGTTCGTGTAGGCACCCCCTTACGAGAAGCAAAACAGCTCCTTCCCAAAGAGGCTGTTTTTTGTAAGCCTGATTTTGCGTGGTATAAGTATGTTTCCGCTCAATTAGCTGCACGTTGCCAAGAGATTACACCTCGCATCCTACAAGCAAGTATTGATGAGGTCTATCTCGATATCACCGATACCAAACCTCCACAGATGGATCGACCACAATGGTGTACGCACATACAACAACATCTCATAGCTAGCACAGGAATACCTCTCACTCTAGGATGTGCTCCTACCCCATTATTGGCCAAGTTGTTTTCCACACTCCACAAACCACAAGGATGTGGCGTAGCATTACAAAGTACCGCTATCAATCAGCTCCTAGCAGACTGTCCCCTTGAAAAAGTCTCCGGCATATGAAGAAAAACTCTTCCCAAAGTACAAAGCACCCCTACAGCCCTCTCCTACATGCAACTTCCCCTCAGCACGATCAAATCTCGCTTTGGTCTGGCATGACAACAGATACGACACGGACTACGTGGTCATGCACTCGCAACACACCTATCACCCCCGCAAGCTCCCAAGAGCATTAGTTCAAGTAGATCTTTCACCAGAGCAACTTCCTTGAGTGAATCATTGCTTCGAGAGCATCTTCTGTGACATCGAGAAAAGGTGTTTATGGATCTCATCACAAACAACCTACAAACCCAACACCTTCGGATAGCATTGAGAGACAATGCATTACATTGGCACAGCTATGAAGCTCACCTCCCCGCCTATACCCAAGACAAAAATATTCTCCAATCTTATTTCAAACAACTACTTACTACTCATTATCAAGCAGGCAAGTTGTACAAAGGAACCGGCATCTGAGTAGGATCACTCATTCAGAGCGCTCGGTATACCCCATGACTTTTTTCGGACAGTACCGAACATCAAAAAACACTCAGCACCTGCATGACTAGAATTAATCAAAAACGAGGAAAAAAACTCATTCATCCAGCTAGGCTCCATTACCAGAAAAAAAATTTAACGCAGTAGTTGCGCCTCCCACGTAGTAGTATCTATACCCCGTCATGCGCCAATAATCTCAGTAGAAAGCCATTTATCAGCACCGAATCGAAGTGCAATACCCAGCAATAGCATACCAATTGCAAATATCTTTTTGGTATGTTGGAGGATTCATGCAGAAAGACGTACACGACGGAAAAAGAATTGCCCTCACACAAATAATAATCGCAGCGTCATACACACTCACAACAAGTAGACAAGTGTAGCCACTACTCCGCTCCCAAAATCAGTAGGGAGAATAGTCGCTATGAGGAGTAAGTAGGTGGGAGAACAACTATTAAATAAGGGTCACAATAAGACACCCAACACTACCTCATACCAAGGTGAATGAGTAAAACGGTCTAAGAAGGAACTAATACTTTGCTGTATACCTAGCAGTCCAATAATCTGATCCCGCACACGGGGTAACAAAATAAGAGCACCAAACATGATAAACACAACTGCAGACACCAAACGAAAATCATCTTGATCTAGGGGTAACTGCGTAAACACTACCTTGAGTCATATCGTTAACACCAAAACAGATAGGGCGAATGCAATGAGCATGATGTGTATGCGCAGACGTTTCCCGGGTAGAGCGCTCACGCCAAAAAGTACCGGTAACAAGGGTAAGGTACAAGGGGAAAGGACGGTAAAGACACCTGCAACGAACGCAATCAACCACAAAGCCATCAGGAACTACACAGATAAAGAGATGATAAGTATAGCAGAAAATAAACAAAAAGCAAAATAGACTCTACCCAAGAGCAATAAATAGATTATGTCAATATACTCTTGATTTTTTCATCGAGTAACGTATCAAAAGGTATGCACTACACGCTACCTCATTTCGAAGAAGAAGATCTCTATGATCCACTCATACAACATTGGATCAATTTTTTTGGTGGACCTGCATTACCTGATACGAAAGCGAGAATTCAGTATGTGCTTGAGATAAACCAAAACGCAATGCATCCAGATTGTGGTTTTGCAGAAGAAGTACACGCACTACTCACCTCCAATGTCCTCACCAATCACGTTCAACCACCAACCAAGATTGAGCAATCACCTAGAGAATACTATGAGGAATATTTAACACAGCATATGCTCAGAGACGATCCATCAGACCACCACATCATCTTCAAAAATAAGCATCTCAACGGTCATCCTCTGAATCAAGATAATATCATCAACCTCCCTAGAGGACCGCATACATCACTCCATGAACTTCTAGGACAAAGAAATTTGTACCCACATCAACAACTTTTGAAATTACTTACAAGCGAAAAAGATACGCTTGACCATCATTTCATAGAAGCGCTTCAACACGTTCAAAATTCTTATCATCAAGTATTTCTCAAAGATCCCTTCAGTATCTATCGTCCACATTGTTTCCATGATGTACGGAGGAACAAGAGAGTCGCATAACTTTACCCCAACAACAATCTTTGTTTACCTCGCGTCACTTGTTGTAAACCACCAAAGGTATCTTGGAGTTCTCTCACTGCTTGGATCAGAATATGTTGCTTACCGGAATGCACTTTGAGTTCTACCAGGCATTCGCCTGTACTCATACGATCAACTGCTGCTAACAATCACGCAGTATCTCTCGCAATAGCTCTCTCAAACTCGACATGACGAAGTTCTCCTGTTGATTGAATATACTCCTCAAGCCCCTGTATATCATGGTCTTTGCGGTATCGCTTATCCTTTTTGATAGTAAAATAGTTGTATTGATCAAGTCCCTTGACCACTTCTTTTTTGGGTTTGGTGAAAACTATCTGTGTAGAACGTTCCGTTGCAATATCTTGTGTATCCATACAAATTCTTTCTCTGGTTCTCAAATCTACATACCTCCCTCCATATAATTCACGTTTGGTTGGGTAATACGTATCACTATATTTTCGGAGGCTTAATTCATCAAACGTAGCTTGTTCTCACAATAGATTAAACACATCGGTAGTTTCGATCGGTTTAGTCATGATGAGTCTTGCTTCATGATACGACTCCAAATGAAACTTAGCCTGTTCGAGAAGATGTTTGAAATAGAGATATTTTGTTTCGTCATATCCCAATTCAATCAACAGTACTCATCACAAAGCAATCAAAAAACTCAAAAAAGAAACTATGCTCGGAGGCAAGTTTCCCCAGTCCTGTTGTAACCAAGTATAGGTAAGGGCTCCATGTAAAGGATCATGTAAGGTAGCATCCTTGATCATGCTCAACCCTCCTCACTTGAGTACCTGCTTTGCATAGGTCATGAAACTTTTTCTTTCCTCAGGCACTGAACGTTTCCAATGCTGTACTGCCATGATAATATGTCTCGGGAAAAAACCAAATTTCTCGAATACCGGTCCAGCGACCGAGAGTAAAAGGTTTCTTTGTGCAATGGAAAATCCTTCCATAGGAAGTTGCTCAGTCAAATAGGTACCAACTCCATTTACTCATCCCGCAATGAGTGAATCAACACCAAATTCTTGCGATGATGTTTTGAGGCGATGATCTGGAAGGAAGAGAGGTTTTCTCATCAAGGAGTACAAATAAAAATGACTATAACGTGTTTGTTACCAGTGCACGGATCTTTTCGGGAATAAATAATTTGGCATCAGATGGGGTTCCCCTAATCGCACTGCTAGAAACATCGAGATGAGGCATCGTGTTTTTGGAAAAGACTTGTGGAAAACGTGAAGAGATATCTTCTACACCATTTCTTGCAAACTCTTCAAATGTGACTCCTGCAAAGTCTTGCAACATCATATCTTCCTTACCTACATATGTTTCAATAATTCTCTTACTCGTATCCAAACCAATGGGAAAAACAATCTCTTGATTATTTTTATGTCTCAACAAATCAATATTATCTTTGAAGTAACCAGAGCCAAAAAGCACTACCGGATAGCCAAGAGCATTGAGTCGGGTTATTCTTTGGATGAGTTGTTGTGCATCGACTTTTCCTTTGTCATAGGTATCCACAGATATGGAAAACAAAGGGATATGCTTGGGGTATTTCTTCTGCGTTTCCTCCATCATATGAAGATGACCTACATGGGGTGGATAGAAAGATCATTTCATGACAATTAAGGGTTGGTATCCTTCTCTCGTTCTTGCAATATCTTCCATTCTACACAGGTTACCATCAGCATTGATACAGACCATAGACCCAGGTCACATGTGCTCTATAGTTGTTTGGATATCTTGCTGGAGAATTCATGCGTCCATACGATACCATTGATCAATGTAGTCGGTCACAATAGGAGTACGATCAACAAGATTATGTATGAGTTGCAATCAAATATTACCCACAATCTGTTGATACTCCCTGCGCTCCAATGGCTCAGGAATAGTTATATGAAGGATATCTGCTTGTTTCCTCGCACGAGTAAGCCCCACAAAGCCATGGGTAACCGCAGACGGATCTGTAGTCGTCTGGAAACTATTAAGAAAAACTTTCTGATCAGGAAACTTGGGGGTATACCACTGCAGGCCATCTGCAATAAACTCTTTGGAAACACTTCTGTGTTTGTGTGTATTCCATTTCTGTTCATATTCTTTGTAGCTACACAATGCTTTCTCAATTATTTTGCTACTACCAGATTGTGTCTGCAACGTATGTGCAACTTCAACGTTCGCACCAATCTCATCTAGCACAAGCAAGGGAGGACATTGTGCAGGATGTTCATCAATAATAATACGAGCAAGCTCTTGATTCAGTTGATCATAGTTTACCATCGTATGCCCTGAAGAGAATAAAAACTATTGGGCAAGTGTTGCAGCAATAATGCTAGGCCATTGTTCTTGTTGATCAAGATATACTCTCTGTACGTCTGTATACTGTCTATTGTAGGCATGATCGACCAAGAATAACTTTCGCTCAGGGATAAAAACTCCCTGTTGCACTCTCCAGGTATCATCAAATAAGATATCCCCACGAGCCATAGTCTTGTCATGCATCAAAAGAATTTTCTCTCTCCACTTTCCTCCAAAGTCACGAATTATGGTATCAACTTTCACAGACTCAGAGCCAAAAGGAACTATAGATGGTCTCGAACATATATAAACATTATAATCTCTTTGGAGTGCTTTGAGGGTCTCCACAATACCAGGATACGGTTGCAAGCTAGCAAAAAACTCACGATTGCGATAGAGACTTTGGATAATGCGTTCTATTTCTTTGTGCATCATAGGATCATCACCAAAGAGCTTCCAAATTTTCATTTTGGTTCGATTGGTGGTATCACTCATTTGTTTGCGAAACTCCTCAGGCAGACGAGGTTCGTCTGCAATTTTCTCAGCGAGACGTTCGTGAAAATTATAGGTGGTACTGTCCATATCAAAAAGGAGTGTATTTTTTTGTGCCTTCATAAAAGTGAGAGATATTAAAGTGTTCTTTGCAATTTTTCGGTAAAAAGTTTTAATCTTTTGTTGTGAAAGACAGATGTTTGCTCATCAGACTTTGCAAATCCGAGCGTAAAGGTTTTGTCAGAGTACTTAACTACGATATGTTCTACATCGCGATAAGAATCTTGGGCGCCGTCGATATGGGCATCCACAGGAAATCTATAATTGATATCAACCTCATAAGGTACGATGCCATTTGCAATTTTGTACGAGAAGGGTCTTCAGAGCACACTCATAAATCAAATATTATTATTGCCTGTCGGAATCATTGTTCACATCCCATTCGCCCAGTATCCCGTAGATCCCAAAGCAGAAGAAATTACTAAGCCGCTTGCTTTGATTTGTGTCAAACGCTTATTGCCTCTTGAAATAGTAAATTTAGGGAAGTTTCTCACATCTTCAGAAACAAGAATATCATTTACCGCTAGTTGATTATTCCAGATATGACCTGTAGTGGAGGTAATATCTGCTTCCAAGAAAGGCTCCGTAATAAATTCAATTTGATCAAATGAAGCTGGAATCTGTTTGACTCGACGAATATCATTGAGCATAAAACCTAGCGTACCACAGTTCACACCAAAGAAAGGTTTATTGTGTTGATACAGATCATGAATAGCATCAATCATGGTTCCATCTCCACCGAGCACTAATATGAGATCAGCTTGTGTAGGGTCGGTGACGATAGTGGTAAGCTTACTCCCAATCTGTTGTTTGAGCTTGAGCTTTCTCGTATCTTCCGGGTTCTGGTATATATAGTATTTCATGGGTAAGTGTTGTAATATTCTTAAATATGCTTTAAAGATATTTGCATCTTCATTGTAATGATTGATGCAATTATACTACACCAGTAGTATATTTTTTGAAATCAATTATCTTCAGTTGCTGTATATTGCGAGCATAATTCTCATAGAAACCAGTTGGGAAGTAGGGTGATTCGGGTATCTTGCCAATCATTTTCTGAAGCAATAATTCAAGGATTTCTGCTTGCTTCTCCTGGAAGAGATCTATGGGCAATGGCCATCGATTTTTCTCTCTCAACATTGCTTCATTGAGCTGTGAATATTCATGATAGATCAAAGCAGTGTCTTGCATAAATTGCTCGACATCAGGCGTTCATAAATGCTGTACATCTGCTGCTCTCATGATTTTGCGTGGTTCAGTAGAGAAATCATCACAAGGTATTTTGGTAGCTTCGATAGCATCTTCAACTACTGCTCAGATCTGTGCAACAGTATCATGATCTAAATTGAACTCGAGAGCCAGGATATCAAGCACCTGTTTTGCAATTACTTTACTCACCTCTTCCTTGGAGGAAAATATCGCAGGGAGTGGTTCATGGTATAAGGTATCGTGCATTATCCCTCCATGGCTAATACCCATGAGCATAGATGGATCTAATCACAAGCGCTGTGCAAGCAAGACTGCATAGTTTTCAACGTGTGTAGCATGTTGATAGTTATGATAGGGGAGATTTACATAGTACTGCTTAGCTTTTTGATTGCTTGCAGCACGAAACTCAGAAAGTGAAGGGATCATACGAAATTAATAGTAAATTAAAAAAACTATAAACTACCTGGTAGGAAGGTTTTAGACCAATCAAAAAGTACCGTCTCATTTCAAAACATATGAGTGAAATAGCTGAGTCACTCATCAACAGACTGATCACGAATGGTCGCTTGATAGAGATTCTCCTTTGGTTGTTTTTGTTGTGTGAGTGCGAGATACGCCTCTTTTCGATTTCATTTCCCATGAAGTCTTTTCCAAAGTCATTGGAAATAGAGTTTTCCGAGCGGATCAATCAGATTCATGGAAGCAATGAATGCTGCATAGATATTTTCATCTGCAAGCGATGCTCAATTATCTACCATTTGCATATGTCCGTAACCTCAGTCTTCAATTACCCTCTGAATCACTGATACTTTTTGATGAGTTTCATACTGCAAACTGGTAAGTCACACTATCTTTTCATCAGTATCATAATACGGGTTTCTGCCTGCGATTCTTTGATGTTGTGTTTTTTTATCTACCTCCACCACGAGGAGATCATTGTTGACGATAGGTAACAGATGTGGTTGCTCAGCGAACAATGCACTTTCCACAAAGATTGCCCCCTGTTTTTTCCACAAGGTTGATCTCATCAAACTCATCAAGGATTGCTTTGTCATCTGCTCTAGTTGTTCCATTTTGGATTTATTGCCCAAGAAAGTAGCTCTGAGTGAGTCTCTGGATAAACTACCGTCTTGCTCTTTACTCACGGTAGGAAACGCTTTGCTCACGCTATCTCTCACGCCTTGAAAAAATTGTGGATCATTGCTAAGAGCAATCTGATGTCGGAGCTTGTCCATCTCCAAAGCAAAGTGAGGTATACCCAATTCTTGGCAGTAACCCATGAATTTCTGTGTAATATAACTTTTGCCACTCCCTGGCACGCCGGTGATGCCCAAGAGAAATTGATTGTTGAGTGCTTCTTCTGTAGCCTTTTTGACCGCCACCGGGAGCAGGTGATCCATTTTGCTAATATTCCCTCATCGAGCGATGAGATCTTTGACAGCACTGGAGGAGAGATTATAATACTCGTCTCTACACTCGATATATTTTGTAGTAATCTCCGGATTGAGTCAGTGGTTATAATATTCCTGTGTTTTCTCGAAAGAAAGATCTTTGTCATCTCTCAAGCCTCTCACAATCCTGTATATTCCTTTTTTGCACAAGTATTCTACCAAGAGGCCATCATAGCTGTCTATTGTCACGTTCTTGATATTTTGAGTAGTGTGACGAAGGAGAGCAATCCTCTTTTCAATAGGAAGTAGTCAGGGTTTAGCAGCGTTTTTACCCACCAAGACATAGAGTTGATCTGCATCCTTTGCAGCTCTCTGAATAATATCAATATGGCCACGGTGAGGTGGGTCAAATGAGCCTGGATATGCTTCGAGTATCATTGGTGAAACATACTATAAATAAAATTTAATATATGTAACTTGTATATGTGATTAATATAAAATATGTCTTTATTTGCAAGGGATTTCCTAATTTCCACCCTATCTCCTACCAAACTCTTGCAATCAAGCCAGATATGGTTATAGTGCTCCGTACAATAAGTCATTTTACTCCTCTAGACACATGCGCGAACAACAGCATATGTATGTCAATCTTTCGGTAGTGATTTTCACGATTATCAAGGGTGAATTGTTGGTGCTTTTGGTTGAAAGGTCACAAGATCCTTTCCTCAATTGGCGATGTTTACCAGGTGGGTACATGGAAGACAGCGCAAGTGCTGAAAAAACCATCGTCAAGAAGCTCTTTGACAAAGTATGACTCAAAAATATCTATTTAGAGCAATATCACACCTTCACCGATCCAAAGAGAGATCCTAGATATAGAGCCATAAATATCTCCTATTTTTCTATTGGTACCTACACGGATATCAAAAAATATTCGCCCTATGGCAAAGTAGAATTTCATCATCTCAAACAACTCCCCAAGCTCGCTTTTGACCATCAAGAAATTATCAGGCATGCCTACCGTGTCCTGAGAGAAAGACTCTTTCATAGTAATATAGCACAGTTTTTCTTGCCCAAGCAGTTCACCTTCAAACAACTCAAAGAGGTCTACGATACGATCTTACAGACTTCCTCTGACGTGAGAAATTTTCGCACGCACATCCGTACCCAAAATATCATCAAAACGACCGGCAAAAAAGAACAAAACGTAGCTCACAGACCAGCAGATCTCTATGAGTTTATCAACAAAACGATCAAAGTAGAGGAGTATGCTATCTAGGAGCTGGTTACCTTGGGTAAAATCCCCAACTCATGGAGAATATCCAAATGCCTGGCATTGGTTGGATCGTATTTTCCCAAAGGGAAATGTTCAAGTGCGCGTATATCATGTGCAAGTAACTTCCACACTGCTCTATTTCCTTCTTTGTAGATGGCATCTTTGGTGAAACATACACCATGTGTGCCATGCGTCCCCCTAAATATCCTCATACAAGTACTTCGTGCACTCTCAGATGAAAGATATGCTGCTCTTTGGATCAAAAATCCATCAACCAGACATACAAGATATCGATATGATTTGAGTCTTTCAAACACTTCACGAAAAGTTCTTGGAGTTCCATCAAGACCATACACTAGTGAGATTGCCAAGTGTTTATCCAGTCATACATCATCTTCGTACTCACCGTCCAGCACCTGCTCTCTGAGTGTAGCTATTCCTTCTTCTCCTCTTTCATAACGGTCCAATCCCAATCCCAATAACTGCAAACAACTCGTCTCACCCTGCTGTCTTCTCAACACATGTGTACCAATTTCATGTGCGAGCAAAAGTTGTAGCTTCTTGGCAGAAAGTTTTCTTTCTTGAGGAATTTTAATGGTTTTTGTTTCGTGATTAACACTAATAGTAGAGGTGCTCGAAATAGTAATCATCACTTGCCAATCCTCGATACCCAAGGTGTGCAAGGCATCAGCAAATGCTTGTTGAATCTGTGGTGCGGTAAAGAGCTGTCCATCTGTATCTGGTACATCCAAAAAAAGATCATGCATAGCATCAATGGTTTTTTGACGCACCAGATCGACTAGCTGCACCTGCGGAGTTCATGAAAGAGTCGTAGTAATACGACTTGGGAAATAGTGTCTCACCTGATGGATTGCATCAGTGAGCGCAGGAAACGAGTCCATCACCGAAGCACGCTGTATGAGTTCCTCAATTGCTTGGCAGTCATCAACAAAAACTTCAGGAGATGGTTTTCCATAGACAAACTCCGTATATTTTTGAAATGTTTGATCATCACCCACCAAAGTTGCTCTCAACATACGTACTTCTGCCAACTTTTCTGCCACCTTTCGTAAATATGCTCTTTTGACTGCTAGGTTAGTTTCTTGTGCAAGGATATCATTTTTGAGATTACTCAATCATTGTTCTCGCTCATCAAGTTTTGTTGCTTGGATAAAAGGATAATCCAGCACTGGCCACTCACACTCTCCTCTCAAAAAAGACTCTTTTTGTTGCTGTCTCACCATCTGATCTCCATCAAAATAGGCATACGCCTGGAAAGCACCAACTTCCAAAAACCTTGGGTATCGTTTGGCATCCAAAGGAGTACTTTCACATAGTGGTGGAGGAATGATTGGTGATTTCATATGAAAAAAATGCTAGACAATCTCAGTATAGAGAAAGCTAGCATCCTTGCAAGAAATAGGACATGAATACACAGAATTACGTTGACACATAGCAAAGGTTAAGCAGTGGTTTCTTCAGTAGTGATCGTTTCTTCTTTTGTATCGCCTTCTTTTTTGATATCTTCTTTCTCAGCTCGTGGTCTTCGCATCTTGATGATCTTACCATTGGTGATTTTGGTCAAGGGATCCTCGGGCATACACAAATCCATTTTGTCAGAATCATAGAGATCAATTCTGCCATTTTCCATAGCAAGGTTGACTGCACCTTCGACGATAGCAATCGCTCCTTTGAGATGTTGTTTGGGCGATAAGACTGCGCATATCACACCTGCTTGTCCTCTCTTCATCTCTCCTCTCGCCTTTTGGAGGAAGATATCTTCAGCAGAAACCATCTTACCATTTTGATCATCGTGGATAAACACGAATGGCTCACCTTGATAAACGAACATATCTGCAACCTTGTCATCCTCGAGAATATCAATTGCTTTGACACCGCCAGAAGTCTTGCCCATAGGTCTTACAAGTCCTTCTGCGAAGATGAGTATTCTCCCTTGTTGTGAGATGACACCAATCTTCTGGTCTTTTTTGAATGGCACAACTTTGATGATAGACTCATCTGGAGCCAAATCCATAACGATGGTAGGGAATTTCCTGAAGGTAAGTAAGAGGTCCTTTTTGATCTTCTTGATGTTGTTTTTGTTGGTCAGGAGCACGAGATAGTCAAAATCAAATCCCATAGTCTCAGAGAAAATCAAATGAGATTTGAGACCGAACTCTTTGACGATATCTAACGGTGGAGACTGGAGCGTGAATTTACCAAGATCCTTGAGTCTCTTGACGACCAATTCACCTTTGTCAGATATAGCAACGATATGGTCTTGGTTGTGTGTCTTGGTATACGTCCAGGTACCTTCCGGGATATTGAGCAATCTTGACTGATACAACACTTTGACCTTGTAGTCATGTCCAATCCAGGTGATAACTGGCTCCTTGACCAACTCATCCAATTTTTTGAGTTGTTTGATATTGGATTCAAGCTCATAAACGGCCTGAACATTATTAGAAACCTCCGTCAATCTTGCGTCACCATAGGTCTTTTTGATATAGTCCAGCTCATCTGTCACGACCTTATCGAGTTTCTTTGGGTTATTGATAACCTCTGTCAAAAAGTCGATCAACTTTTTCTTGTCGCCAATTTCATCGAGAATTTTCTTGATCTCCAATCCAACCAACGTTTGGAGTCTCAACAAGAGGATATACTCTGCCTGAGGATCACTGAAATCAAATTTCTTCATCAAGTTCTGTTTCGCGTCTTCTCTTGTTTGAGATTTCTTGATCGTTTCAATCACCTCATCCAAGATATCAATTGCTCTTTGGAGACCTTCGAGAATGTGTAATCTATCGGTTGCCTTAGCAAGTTGAAATTTTGATCTACGCAACACAACTAATCTTCTGAACGCAACGAATTCTTCGAGCAATTGTTTGATGTTCAAATGTCTCGGCTGCACTCCTCCATCCGTCAAGACGACGTTGTTGACGTGGAAACTCGTCTGGAGCTCGGTATATTTGTACAACTTGGTCAAAATCTGATCTCTGGAAGTTCATTTTCTGAGGACGATAGTCACTCTCGTTACATTCTTGGATGACTCATCGGTCAAATCAATGACGCCGTCTAGTTTTTTATCATTCACGAGATCACCAATCTTAGCTACCAAAGTTGATTTATTTACTTGATACGGAATTTCATCGATGACGATCATATCTTCTTTCTTTTTGTTCTGTTCCATATGCACTTTACCACGCATGATGATACCACCTCTCCCCTTGGTATAGACCTCTTTGATATTGAGGGAATCAAAAATAATACCACCCGTTGGAAAGTCTGGTCCTTTGATAATTTCCATAACTTCATCAATTGTCGTTTCTGGATTTGCAATTAACGCTAAACTTGCGTCAATCACTTCCGTCAGATTGTGAGGAGGCATATTGGTTGCCATACCTACCGCAATACCCATTACTCCATTACAGATTTGATAGGGGAATTTCGTAGGCAAAATTGCAGGTTCTTGACGAGACTGATCATAATTATCACGTCGATCTACCGTATCTTGATCAATATCTTCGAGCATTTCTTCTGCGATTTTGGTCAATCTCGCCTCGGTATACCTCATCGCCGCTGCTTCATCGCCATCTACCGAACCGAAGTTACCTTGGCCATCAATAAGCGGATATCTCATACTAAACCCTTGTGCTAATCTCACCAACGCATCGTATACAGAACTATCGCCATGCGGATGATACTTACCCAATACCTCACCGACTACTGCAGCACATTTTCTATGTTTTGCACTGTGCATCAATTTCATATCATACATCGCATACAAGATTCTTCTCAAGACGGGCTTGAGACCATCTCTTACATCTGGCAACGCACGTGAAACAATAACCGACATCGCATAGGTAATATATGACTGCGTAATCTCCTGCTCGACCGGTCTCATAAAAATTTCTTGGTTGATACCTACTTCAGCTTCTGCTTGCACAACATATTCTTCCTCGACAATTTCAGGAATAATAGCAGAAAGATCTTCTGCAGCTTTGGGTGCCTTGGCCTTAGGTATTTTGTTGTACTTCTTTGGCTTGTTGTCGTTGGTTTCTTTTTTCTTGGGCATGGAACTGTGCGAAAATAAACAATGCACCCTTATACGCATTGTGGTCACGATTGCAAGTTGAGGAAAAAGTGAACAAACATTAGCTCATCATAAGCCAAAACTTGCGTACCCACCCGCATCATATGCTCTCATAAAGAAATATGTGTTCTCTTGACTTAGTTGTATAAATAAATATACTGCAAAAGTCATATATTAATTCACGTTAACAAAAAACAAAAAAGTTATGATTGGTTATATTTTAATGATTCTTTGTGGCATAATTCTTGCCTTCGCTGGTACTAACTTCTCAAAAAAGGATTGGTTCCTGGTATTTGTATTTTATGGATTAATGCTTACAGTCGGGAATGAGGATGGAAGCGATGGCGCAAAGAAAGGAATAATTAAATTTGTCGTTTTACTTGGCACCTGGTTCCTTACTCTCAAAATCAAGGAATACAGTACCAAAAAGATTGCACCATAAAAAATTATCTCAGTACTATTCTAAATGGATCCGTATCGTATCCTTTTTTTATTGCATAATTATTTCAATTATTCAAATTTTTTTGAAAAAATTTTCATAAAGAAATAAATAAAAAAACCACGCTTTTTTTATATCTCAATTTTCTCAAGTCTTACGTCTTAAATCTTAAATCTTATTTCTTAACTCTTATTTCTTAACTCTTGCTTCATTTATGTCAACCCCCTTTTATTTCTTTTGATCTTGCAAAACTCCTGACCT
>CAZWFZ010000003.1:0-25702 GCA_964633455.1 uncultured Candidatus Peribacteria bacterium
ATAAGATCAAGCAAGATAATATATATACCAAGTCACATGAGTATCACAAAGAAGAACATATTGATATAGTTTTCTATAACGAAATATTTTTCTGGAGCAAATCTTCAGAAATACTGCACGAGCACACCTAGGATTCTCCCGCCATCCAATGCAGGTATAGGCAAGACATTGAAGAGTGCCAACGCCAAGGAGATCATGCCACCAAATGCAAGGTAGAGCCACACACCACCTTCGAGTAAGATCATCTCACCGAATTTGATAATACCTACGGGACCTGAGAGCTTAGATACTGAGTCTCCCATTCTCTGAGAATCGAACGAGATCAGATTACGTCACAGTGTTCACAACAACGTAAAGGTCAATTTGGATTGCGCCTTGATTTCATGCCATCACATTTCCCATGCTTTCCATCCACTGAACTTGATAGGTCACTTCAACATTTTGCCATCACCTGCCAAGACAATACCCAAGAAACAACCGTCGGTAGGACAAGCAACTTGCAATGTTTTGGGTTGCCCATCTCTCTCGTATGCTATTTCGAGTGTTTGCCCAATATATTTCTGTAATTCTTTACCGAAGGTAGAAACGTCAACTACATTACCATTGAGAGAGAGCAGTTTATCTCCTACTTGAATCCCACTACGTGCAGCGAGACTATCAGGTAATACAGATTCGATAGTAACTGCTTGCGTTTCGGCAGCTCCAGAGAGCAATCCCTGCTCTTCCAAAAAACTCTTGGAAGGCATGAGATAACTCGTGCTCTGATGTGGCAACATATTATCGGGCAAAATATTGATAGGCACAATACCCTGAGAAAAACTAATGGAAAATGCAATCCACGCGAACACCGTATTGACCGCAACTCCACCCAATAAGATCAATATCTTGGCACCTAAAGATGCAGAAATGAAGCTATCAGAAGCGTTGAACTCATCTGCATCTCCCGGATTCTCTCCTTTGAGTCTCACAAAACCACCCAAAGGGATAGCATTGATGGTATATTCTGTACCGTGTTTGTCTTTACCAAGTGATCCTACTTTGGGAGGGATACCGATGCCAAATTCCATCACTTTGACACGAAATGCTCTCGCGATTGAAAAATGCCCAAGCTCATGAATAAGCACCAAAAACATAAACAACACAATACCCAAAATAATTCACAACATAGAAACAATGTAATATAAAGATTGTATAAGCCTAAGTGTAACCAAATACACCACGAATACAAACACAAAAACACCCCTTCCAAGACGCCCTTGCATCGCTCAAAAGCTTATGTATATACGGAAGTATGTACTACGACGCACACATGCATCTCAATGATGCACAGCTCATTGATCAATGGCAATCTCATATAGAGGCTTTTTTGGCAGTGGGGGGAAAATGACTGATCATCGTCGGGACCGACTATGCGAGTAATGCCTCTGCAATCAGCCTTGTGCAATCTATCAAGCAAACATATGGAGAGCAACTTTTTTGTAAAGCAACTGTAGGCATTCATCCCGCAGAAGTAGCGTATGGAAATATCTCAACGCAAGAGAAGCTCGACCAAGCAATTGTATCCCTCGAAACACAACTCAACGAAAACAAAACACATGTCGTTGCTCTAGGAGAATGTGGACTAGACGCACATTATCCTGGATATGAGGCAAATAAATGACTACAAGCAACACTTTTCACTGCACAAATCAGACTAGCTGAGAAACATCAGCTTCCCTTGGTAGTGCATTCTAGAGATGATTTCACGGGTACTCTAACACTCATGCGTCAATCACCCCATCTCAAACGATATCTGCACTGCTGGTCGTACTCCTCTAGTGAACTTCTCGAGCTTGCTCATGAATTCCCACAGCTACGAGTTGGCCGATGTGGCAATACGAGCTACCCCAAAGCACAATCCCTCAGAGATAGCCTCATTGCGTGTCAACAAACGAATATACATCGACTCCTAGAAACTGATGCTCCCTATCTTGCACCACAGGGCAAAAGAGGAGAAATCAACACCTCAAGCAATATTCCCCTCTTGTATGCGTATACTAGCGACCTACTCAACTTACCTCTCACTGAGGTACAACACATCGTTGCCAAAAATTTCATAGATTTGTATATGCCATCAAATTCTGAATAACAAAAAGACCTTATCTTCTTGCTCAATACGTTTCGTTATTAATAGAATCAAGTCCAGAAGTTGCACGGACGAGGTCGTCGAAATTCGCATCGACACCTCCTTTGAGCATACGGTCAAAGAATTTGTGTGCAATTGGATTGGACCATATCTTGGTAGGATCTGCTCTATACTCTGTCCACTGCGCTGGCGTAAAGAGATCACTCTTCACTCTCTGGAGTTCATCAAAACCTCATTTTTTGAGCCATTCTTCGAGAGACGCTCTCAACTCTCTATCATTTCACTTCATTTCTTTTTCTCCCAATATAGTGCGTAGTTTATTCCAAAAGGCTTCTGTCCTATGCGTGTTGGTAAGGGTTCTGTTATCAAGAACTTCTTTGAGTTGTTGTTTGTTGAGGTCGCTCATTCAGATATGAGAAATACCAAACAACGATTCCAATGGTTTGGTGAGATTGGTCGATTGGGTAGCTGATTTCTTCTCCATAGCTCATTTTGCAGCTCCAGCTAATCAACTTCCTGCTTTATCTAGAGTACTCCATGAAATACCTGGGAGTACTTGCGCATTTGCCATCATGCCTCCTGCAAACTTATAGATGCCGTCCGCTACTCACTTGGTAAGCTTGGAGGTTTCAAAACCTGCCTTGACCAATGCTCGAAGCAAGAATACGACGAAAATGATCAAAATAATCTCACCTACTATACCTCAGACCGTACTACCGAGATGTTGGAACAGTTCACCTTTGACGGTAATCTCCGCCAATACCTTGGGACCAATGATACAGGTACTATCATTTCCACAAACTACTTGGAGTTGTTCGAGCGATCACTTTTGGTATTCTTGTCCTCACAATAATATATCGGATATACCTATCACCAAAATCATTCCTAGACTCAATAACCCTACGATCACGACCGGCTGAAAGATAAGTCCAAACATATTACTCAATTTGAAGTATTCTATCTTTTGTTGCAAAGGTCATTTATAGACATAATCAAGCACCAGAAATGGGCTAAAGACAATCCAAAGCCGTATATAAAACACTCTCATCATATTCACGATCATCAACACAAACAAGGGAAGCGCAAACGAAAATAGTATCACAACTTTGATGATACTGGCTAATGAAAGTTTCTTTCGATCCTTGAGCTCCTGTGGCACATAATTACTTTCTTGGAGTTTCAGCAATGCGGCTCCCATGAAAATAAATGGTCACGCTATTGAATCTGCCTGAGGCATGATGGCTTCTAGCGAGAGTGGCTGGTAGTTATCTTTGCTGGCGAGGAGTTGCTGATTAATTTTTCATGACGAATCAATTTCAATCTTTTTGGGGATAGTGATACTATAGCTCAATGAATTTCGTTGTTGTTGCATCACTTGCAAAGGCAGTGAAGATACGGTTGCTGTAGCAACTACAGATATATCAATAATCACCGCCATCAGCCACCACGTCATCGGGATCATAATACCTGCAATGGCCACTTTGCGAATAGCACCTATGATAGCACTCTGTCCTTCTTGTTTAAAATATGCTCTGAGGATATCAACCAGCAACAAAAATCATAACATAAACAACGCCATCGTCCTCATAAACGTCCACATCTTCCATAAGTATCTATCCAAATAGAACGCTTGCCCATAAATAAAATCATTGGTCATGAGTTTCCCAGCGATTGTAGCAGGAATCACCCAAGCCCATGAAATGAAACTAATGATCATATCCAACAGATCGAATACTTCTTGTGAAAATCCGTTATCTTGCGCAAAGCTCGGCATCGGGAAAAAGATACCGATGCATATTAGTGCAAGTCCCAAAGAGATGTGTAGTTTGGAATAACGGTTTCCCAACATGGAGCTACTATGAAATAAAACTACGGAACGGGTACGATAGAGACGTTAGAAATCACTCTCGTCCCAGAATTCAGGGTGACAGATAATCTATGATTTCTACCTGCTATATTGATAATCTTGAAGCCTGCCGTAGCTGCATCATTGATATCTGTGCCTGCGGTTCCCAACAATGATTGTGCTTGCGTATTCGTGCTCAGCAAATCTACATCCATATCTCTCACCATATCTCCTATCGTATTCCAATCAGTGATTGAGTTGGGAGATGTTTTTTTGGTGTATTTAATTGGCGTCTCGATACTGCTAATGTTTGCACCATCTTTGTTTATTTTGGTTATATATCCTGAGTCTGGGGCAGTCGCACTTGGTACCCAATACCAAGTCTTGGGTTTGGTTGCATCTGCACTCATCGACATTTCAATCGCACCAGGAGCGCTCTTCAATCCTGCTTCTACCGCATTATTGTATTCAGTGATCTTGGGCTGCGCGACAGTAGGTGAGCTCGACTTGACCCAATTGGTATGACTCAGTAGGTCGTTTTCTTGTACATATTGCATAACACCTGGATCTTTGATTGCGTCCAAGAAATTGTTTCATGTATAGGTCACTGCCTTCCCAGCCGCTCTAGCAGCACTCACTAGGGCAGGTGCAAGCTGTTGATACTCGGCGAAATGCTTGTCATCTCCTACGGACTTTTTGAGATCTTCTATTTTGACGTCATTTTGCTTCACTTTCTCCTCAAGTTTTTTGTCTGTCTCTGCAGGAGCTTGTGAAGATGCATTACCAGATCGTTTGCCTTCGAGGTTATTTACAAATTTGCCAAGTTGAGAACTTTGATAACTCTTCTCGGCAGCTCTCTCAGGCAGTCTACCAATATTCTGACCCGCTTGAGACAAGGCAGCAGGACTCATCAACGACAAACCTCACTTCCCTGGGATAGGAATCATCGATGTGTTGGACAAAATACTTTTGCCTCGATCTCCAATCTTTCCAGCGACACTTCAGGTAATATCGTTACTCTTGAGTGCGAAGAAAATAACCGACCACATCAGAGCAATCCCAAAGAAGTTCGTCACGAGCCAACTCATCAAATTGAGAATATTTGCTCACGTCGTTCTCGTGCTCTGATCTACACATATACTCATACCAAAGAACTTGTAGCATCGACAATTAGCGGTACCATCATCTCATTTACCATCACAGGTAGTTTTTTCTGCACCTAGTACTTGGAGTGCATCGACTGATTGGGTGTTTTGGATCAAATCAATCCTGCCAATGAGCGTCAAAAAGAGTGCACTAATACTGATAGCAAACGTAGCGAACACCGGCAAAAAGATCAATCACAAGATATTTCCCATGCTTGCCTTTTTCCCCACACCCGGCACTTGGAAATCAAACACATACAAGACAATAAGAAAAGGCGAAAAAGCTATCACCACCCACAGTACCACGACTCTCATGATCAACACGACCGCCAAAGCAAACAAAGGCAAAATCAACGCAATTCCGACGATCACTTTCATTACCATATTGATTCATGTCTCAGTCAATGACTGATGATTGCTACTCAACGCAATCTGTCCCATATTGAGAATAGTAGCATACAGATTGTACAATGGCCCCGTCATACCTTTGGCCTTGGTGAGAAAATCTTCGAGAACACTACATCATTTTGCTGTCATTTCTTCTGCTCATTTTACTTTGAGTTCTTCTAATCTCTTGGATGTAAGTTCTCTATTTGGACACGCTGTTTTGTCGTAACTAACAGAACAATTTACCAGAAGATCATACTGATAGGTACAAAATTCATCATTAATGCTATTATTATTAATCACTGCTCAACCACCAATTGCAGATCGTGATTTGATAAATCATTCTCTGTATCAAGATCGTGATTGAGGTTCAGATCCGTCCACATCACCTTCTTGGATAAAAACGCCATTTTCAATCCAACATGGCAAATAGTATTTGTTTGGAGATTTGTTTCCTGCACAACTATATGCTATGGTATGGTCCGCTTTATCTACCTGGGTGTTGTTGGTGCTATCCATATCAAACTGCGCATGCATCGTCAAGTACCTGACCTGTGAAGACTGGTCACCGGTTTGATTGAACACCATAATAGGCAAACCACCCAAATTCACCGTCAAGACGGTCGAGAGATCTATCATGACCGCCACGATCCATCGGCTCATATTGATCAATATGCCTGCTACAAAGAGATTTTTGAGCACTGAAGTGAGTTGTAGTTTTTTGCTCCCTACCGACAAAAACGAAAATAAGATACTAGTAATCAGCAGAAAACCCAACGTAAAGTTGGCAAATGTTCTCATCATCTGTCGAAACTGCCACAATGATCTGTCGAGATAGAAGATCTCTCCATAGACGAGACTATTATCCAAACTCGCGCCTGCAATAGCCAATAGTGGCCAGAGGAACAAGTAGAGCATTTTCACAACATATTCCATCATCTCTATCATTTCTTGTTGGAGGGTAACTTCAGCAGGTTTTTCTGCCAAGGTACTTACTGCTGCGTTTGTATTTGTTATACTACTTCCTTGCGCAAAGACTTCCGTCACACCAAAAAAACAGTAGCTAGCAACAACTAGACTGAGCGCAACTCGCAAAGTGGTGAAACGTTTCATCATGACAAAGTACAAGACAAAATACACCGCGCCTCTCCTACGGAAGAAAGGCATTTTAGTGTATCCTAACTATATACTGGCAGAGCTCAAAATGCAAAAATGAAACACCCACACCGGGCATAGACTTGTGAAAGAACAGAAAATATGATTTTTATAGTGACTAATATTTATTTATACTAATGACATCTCTTGTAATAACTGCCAGTATGCTGGGGCACGATCCGCATACTTAGCATCGATATAACGACGAAGCAAAATTTTCCAATCAGAAATACGCTCCGTCAGCTCGAGTGAAGCATCATTGATCTCCTCGAGCAACACACTGGGGAGCGCCTGTGTCGCTTTGATTTTCACATCTGCCAACAAACGCTGTGCATCTGGTGAGACAAGTGACTCCAATGCAGCATAATCCACAACTGGTCTACGTATCGTCAGCGTCGTTTGGGTGATGGGCAATGCTGGCTCATGTTCGCTGATTACTATATCCCGCAGGGGATTATTTTGGAGCAATCAGATGCTTTTTTGAAGAAGTGACTTCCATCGGTTTTGAAGATATACTTCATCAATTACTACGCCTTCTTGGTGATCCACTACGAGATACGGATTGAGCACAAAAGGCGTGGCAGTCATCTGCCCGTCCTTTGCCATCGTAAATATCCACTTGAGTTCGTTGGACTCTAAGGGTGAGGTATATCGCATGCTTCCTGTACAAAGATAATTTTTGTGAACAAAAGCACTATGCAGATGTCAGGATAATAAACGAATATCAGTTGCATCGAGCCATGAAGCATCGAGTCCAGGACTGGTGAAACTAAAACGAGCCTGTTGGCCTGGGAAGACCGTATTGACGACATATCGATGATGAATAACTAATAACTTTTGTGCTACTTGCTTGGACCTCCGCGTTCAGACCATATCCAAAACGCACTGGTTGAGTCTCGCAGATTGCTTGGCATTGGGATGGTCCTCTGCTTCGAGAAAGGCATACTTTTGTTCGGCAGTCACAGAAGTAGTAAACGTACAAGACGGCACAAAAAGTATTTCCTGTCCCTCAATCGTTGTAAATTGCGGTTCTGTAATGATATGTAAACGTTGTGCGTCGCTCCCCATCAACGCTGAGAGTTGTCTCGCTTCATCAAACACAAAATGTCATTGGAGTCGATCGTGATTCCCTGCTACTATCCAAAGCTCTTTACCTTGTTGAATGAGTTCTACAAATAAAGCAAATAACGCCAATAATGCTCCCCTCTCATACGTGAAATGATACACATAATCTCCCAAGAAAACGATCTGAGTCTCGCGTGGATGTTGCGCAAAAAAACCACGCAACTCCTCCAACAATTGCTGTTGTTGTTTCTTACAAATATGAATATCGCCTACCAAAAGCATGACACAAGAAACGCTACTAAACTCTAGTGAGTGTAGTGATCATCTGCTCATAATCTAGAGCTATTCCTCTCCTAGGTGCCTGGATCATTTTTGAATCTCTCAAACGTCGCCTGCCACTTCTGGTTGAGACTATGCGTGTAGTCATTGGCTACTCTTCGGAAATTGGTATTTTCCTCTATAAAACCTTGCATTTCATCAAGGAGTGTCGCTCGATGCATCAGTTGTACTTCGCTATCTTTTTGGTGTGAGGTATCTGCTTGCAGTTGTCTACGATAGAGTTCAATCTTGTCTTGTGCTACTTGCTCATTATCAGGTTGATATTTAGCCTGTTGTCCAAGTGCATCATACAAAGCAACGTACTTATTCCTCTCTTCGAGGCTCGTCAACGGATTACCAATATCAAGCAATGTTCTTTCAAAGAAAGCATTACGCTCTACTTGTTCTCTTTTCACCGTAGCAGGGTCAATTTCATCTGTAGTAGGTTTGAAACCGATACTCAGCCCAAAAGAAACTTTCTCCGAAAAATCGACACGCATCAGCTGATGATCTCGTGTATCTTTGGTTTTGTTGTGTTCGATGAGTTGTCCACTTTCTTTGAGACTCGTACACACATTACTCATTTCATCAATTACTTCTTCGATAGCATCAATAGGTTGTTGAGCATTGACTGCATAGCCTCTGGTCGGTACCTTACAAAACTCAATACTAAACAGGCCTCTACCGCTATCATCACCTATTTGGCGACACATCACTTGCTTTGCACATGCACTCAATGCGGTTGGCTGAGTAATTGATTTCCAGATAATCTTTTTGAATGCATTGGCATCTTGATCCTGTGCATGTTGTTTGACGCAAGACTCAAAGGCATCTGAAATAGTACCCTTCTCATTATCATCAAATGAGACATTAGCAAGTGCATCTTCTACGGTATTTTGATCTTCAGGAGGAAGTGGATGATACAAGGTATCTAATCCATATTTCTCTTCCAGTTCGGGAGCTATCTTTGCCAACAACGTAACCGCTATGCGGTCTTCTAAATCTAGTTCTTTGTTGTATCTCACTGTCTGCTCTTGCTCCTGAAGACCCAACTCCAAGAGATTAGCTGGCTTGGGAGCATCATCTATAGTGATGTAACAAATATTGTTTTGGAGCGTATTCGTAGCTGGGGCTCAGGTACGTGGAGATTGTGTAGCCATGGGACTCTTGCTTGGATCAAAGGTACCGATTCATATAGGTGATTGTGATCATGGCTGTTTGGTAGGATCTTCTTCTACCTCATCGGGCAAAGGTATGATTGGACTAGTAGCATGAGCTGGAGGGAGACGACGTGTACCATCAGAATTCTCCCACTGCTTCATCTCTGCCTCGCGAGGGGTGACCTCCAAGGGTTCGTTATCTACGAAATTTTCAAGTGGTTGCATATCATAAAAATGAATCTCCGACGCAGGATCATTGTGTGCAAAAAGAAGATCTCCAACTGATTCAATATCAGCGAGTAAATCAAAAGGTCCATCTTGATCATTCGCATTTGAAAGTAATTCATCACCATAGTTGGTGCCATTGAGTGTTTGCTCGGCATGAGCTCTTTTCTCGAAACTGGTGTAGAGGTTGGTAACAATAGCAAGGCATCCATTGATTACATCAGTATTGTAGTTGATCTGTTGGTCTGCATTCTTGAGAGCATCATTGGTGGGAGCAAAATAGCAACTGTAGACTGCTCTGCAAGCATCATCAAAGGAACGTTCATCAACATTTGCTCATTCTTGCCTTGTAGACATCCATGTCTCATATATCTTTCCTGGCGGAGTTTCTGCAAAAACGGTAGAGAGTTGCGCCATAGAAAGGTTTGCATCACAACGTTCTCCTAAATAGGTGTATACAGTCTCTATTGCCTCGAGTGTGGACTGCAATTGATTCTTTTCGCTCATAGCAAACGCATGATCAAAAATATCACCTTGTGACATACGATCTGGGAAGTTTTCTAAGTTTCCATCTTGTTTAACTCCCAAGAAATAGGACTGCATTGCTTCGACCACGTCTGCAACAGCTGCTGTAGGATTTTCCGCAGCATAAGAAATACCGCCTCATACAAGCATGAGTACAAAAGCTATTATACCTCCTTTCCAGGTTATTGTTGACATGATTGTGCGTTTCTCAAAGTATAATAAAGTTGGTGTAACGGAGTGAATAATCTTGTGATAGATTTTCTATATGTAGCAATATCCTCTTTGTAGGCACTGAGGGCTATATGTACAGGAAAGTTAACTGCAGTTTGGAGGAGTAAATGATTTGTCTTTTGGAGTGCATCAGCCATCAAGAAACTATCTCTTTGTAGTTGATCAGCTTCAGCAAAAGCTAATTCTGCACTATCAGAGTAGGTCTTGAAGCTCAGTGGACTATACTTTGCATTAGACGTAATTTGTTGGCGATAATAGAGTGAAAAAAGTTGGTAAAAGAGATGTTCATTGAGCAGAATATTTTGGAAAATATTCCAATCTCCATCCACGAAAGACATACCACGACTCATGAAACCACAAGCAAACAAGTTGGTTTTGGTGTTCTTGCAGGGAGTATTGAGGATCTTTTCACCATCTATCAGTTCTGTCTTCTTGACCAATGCAAAGGCAGATTTGAGTGTTTCATCCATCATCTGATAGGTCTTGGGATGAGAACAATGCTTTTGGTCACCTTCCAGAACATCTGGATACAGATACCATTTTTCACCATCACGACATGCTTCCTGTGGTTGCCCGAAGTAGGTAATAGAAAAATCCTTGATTGCTTCTTGTCTTTTTTCGGTCGTATTCTCGTACTTTCGTCCATATAAGGTGGCAAGCTTGATATTCGTCAGATCGTTGATAATGGTTTTCATAATGGGCGTGAGCATAGTTGCAAAGTTACATGCCTGCATAGATTTTTTTGGATCACAATCATCATCGTCACTTAGTCTTCGAAGGTCAACGGCTTTGGTTTTCTCTTTGAGTAGTGCAGATAATGCAAATGTATCGTTGTCATTAGCATAACGGAAAGAAAAAGTCTCTGCATAGTCCGTTTGCATCGTACTATCCAAAGGCGTACACAAAGTATACATAAAAAGTGATTGTCTAGGATCGTATCTCATTGCTCCATAGTCGAAATAGATCATTCACTCTAGACCATCATCTCTGGTATTGAGAAAGGTGTCACAAAAATGTTTAATCAATCCACGTCTTTCATTGGTTGTTTCTTGGTTGTTGTACAAAAGATCTATTTTGGAAGTGCCTTGGGTAGTGATATCACCTATATAATAGTAAATAACATTAGAAAGATCGCTTGTGTCGAGATCAGCTATTTTGGGTGACTGTGCGAAAAGTGGTAATACCACTACGATATTACTTATTATCAAACCTCCTACGATACCCAACGCTCTCATCATCATCTCCTGTATAATAAAACTAATCAGTATAATACCAGCATTTCCCTTGTATATTGGTACATTGTAGCTCACATAATTTACCCATTGCGTTATAGAGTGTCCCTTCATCATTCTTTTTGCCAAGCATAGCAATATTTTGATACACAGCAGCAGATAGACCTGGGAACTGCATAGTTACACGATGTACATCCGTGAAGACACTCTTTTGCTCAAGCGCATATTGCGTGTTTAATGTTTGTGCAAACATTGCCTGGAATTCTTCTCTCTGGCGCTTATTGATTGCTGTCTGTGTACGATCTCTTTGATCCAACGTATCAGACCATACATATCATTGTTTTGCTAGGAGTTCTTCTTCAAGTTCTTTGAGTCTGTCGGCTTTATCTGACTCAGACAAGAATCTATTGGGGTTGGATGCATCCTGGGAGAGAGGATCAATCTTGAATCGAATAGCAGGGTCTAGACGTTTTTGGATCTCACGTGTAGTTCGTGAACTTGCATCTCACCAAAGTTTCGTAATACCTGCTTGTGAAAATATCTCATCACGTCTGTCCCAAGCATTACTTACCCCTTTCCATAACGCCTTGACTGACTGGGGAGCGGGTTCTATATCAGCCTGCGCGCTAAACATTTTTTGATCTTGCTCACTGCGATGTGGTGTAGATCATCGGTAACTTGTGGTTAGTTGTTCCTTTCTTTGATTAGCTGCTTTCTTGTCATCTTCGTCAGGAGAAAATAAGACTCCCTTGAGACGAGATCGCGCATCCAAAAATATCTGGTAAGATTTTTCTACATCATTAACTGCTCTATCTTTGACCAACGCGAAGCTTTCTTTTCTGACTTCTTGTCGTCCTTCACACACATTTTGTACGCCGACTGAACAACCATATGCATCCTCTATTGACCAAATCTTGGTATAGAGTGGTACCTGTGATGTAGGTTCATCTCCTTGCCCAAAATCAAGCACCAAAACGGGCGTACAAATACGATTACCATAACTATCTTCTTGGTAATCACAGAAAGTGAGTTTTTTTTCAACAAGATTTGATACGTTCAGCGCCCACTGATTGAGGAGAATGTTATTTGCTTTCTGTTCACCAGGCCTTTCACCTCATTGATTGGTTTTGAGTTTCTTCTCTTCGACCGGTGTGATCTCTGCAAGTAATTGTCCTTCACCTACATCTTTGAGTGACGCATGATACCAAGTAGATTGATGCAAGGTTTTATAAAAATCATTTATCTTCCAAAGCATACCTATGATATCAAAATAGGTAGCACGGTTATGCTCTAGCCGGTATTCAGTTGGGGAGAGTTTTGCTAGCCTCAGGTATCCTAATTTTTTTAGTTCGCTATCAATATTCACAAGTTTCTCTCTTGGTATTACGGTATCATAACGTGATGTCTTTTGTAATCCTATCAAGCGTTTAGCAATTGCATAATCTAGGTCCACATAACGTTGCCAATCTCTCCTCATTGCTTCGGACATAAACTGTACTTTGATTTCTCAAAAGACGTCACCTACAGTTGATATGGGGAGGGCGACAGCCATGAGTGTGGTAATACTGACTGCATCAATCATTGCACGTGATCATGCGCTTATATCTTTGAGTAAGGTATCATCTGGATTTTTGAGGGACGTAATATCTAGATTATTGAGTATAGCCTTCATCACTGCAAAATATGTTTCAATCTCTTTGGGGGCTTTGTCACAGGCAGGACAGTCTTGTTGAGCAAAGGAAAAAGGTGTAACTGCAAGAGTACTAAAGAGTATAAGAAGAAATAAACGTTTGATGTGTACTACCATGAGATAAGAAGAATTAATAATTACAACAACTAGTTCTACTAATATATTTGAGCACCATCGAGAAACACCCATCTATCGCAATAAATTTATCGAGCAGATCTGATAATCTGTTATCTATGAAATAGGTTTTGAGGTAGGAAGAGAGGTTTTGTTGATGATATTGAATGCCTTTTTGCACCATCGCCGTACGTACATAGTGCACTTCCTTTTCATAACGATTCTCAACAATATCATAGCAAAGTCTATTCAGTCACCTCTTGCCTGTGAGTTTCGTATCCACATCATTTGCGTTGAGACCAATAGCTTCTCTGATACGAGTTGCTTCGTCACACATAGTATAGTACATGTTCGTTACCATATTTGGATCAGAAATATTTTCTGTAGTTCCTCGATACTTGAAGAAGTATTCCTGAATGACTGACGGAGGATACCCTTCCGTACTTTCCATAATTTCATTTATCTTTCTTCTTCGCTCAAGTGCTTTGGTGCTGCCGTTTTGGAGTGCACAATCGATACTTAAGTTTTTGCAATCATCTTCTTTGGCATCAAGTTTCCTCATACCGATGGAAAGTAGATGATCAAAGATATATGGACTCTGTGGATAATATTTTCCACCAGCTGGTAAGTTAGCGCATATTGAATCATTCTCTGACGCTCACTTATTGAATTCTTCACAACAAAAGTGTTGCAAGAAACTGACAGCCGTTTGTAAATCCTGCTTGGTAAAGACAGTGGGTGGGTTACCTGCATCTGTAAGTACTTGATAGACTGCATCTGCATAGGCTTGTGGCGTAGTATACGAAGCAAAACTTGTACAGTCATACTCATCTGATTCCGTAGCGAAAACAGTACTGAGCAATAATCAGTATCCAATCAATAAGCAACCTATCCATCTCATGAGCATTCTTCCGCTACGCATCTTATTGGAAGGGTTTGGGAATAAAATGTATTTCAAATATCTTGAGATTATCCTGTGTTGAAATCGTGTATATACCAAATCATTTCTCGGTATCATAGGTGTATGTACCTTGGTACATTTCACGATACTCAGGTGGGAGATACAATGTTCCTGTAGGTCCAATAAAGAAGTGACATGCTTGTCCTACAGGTCTGACACAAACACCATCAATATAGTCACGCATAGCAGGTTCATCCAAAGGAACTGTTTCATATCATCATTGCGCTACATGTACTCCTCCGTCCGATGCTAATGCTTTACTCTCTAGTTTGAGTGAGAAAATATTTTGTCCAGCCTCCTTGTCTTTGACAGAGATCACCGGTTTACCATCTCATCCAAATCAAACGTTTGATTCCATGCGGTCTTTGAATTCTGGAGCAAAGATGAGTTCAGCAGTTTTTTTGTTACAACTACCACATACTTTGCCGTCAGCTGTATACAAGGCAATATCGTCTGCGAAATTATATTTCCCACCAACTACCAACGGATCTCCTGCCTTGACAGAGTATTCTGCAGGATCTAATGCTTGCCAGTAGCCTTGTCTATTCTTCTCAAAACGTATCAATCAAAAATCAATGTCATGCCCAAGCAGTGCATGGAGATATGCTCACCATGACTGATAATCGATATGATCAATACGAAGTGAAGGGATATCGATATGTAACTGCACTTTCTCACTTCATTTATTACCAGCTTGATCGATCGCAACTCGGAGGAATTCTTCTTTCGTCTTGGCGGTATAGGTCATTTGAGGTAGGGTGATATCAGGTCACTTCGTATGTGCTATGATATTTCCGCTATATTGTACCCAGCTCTCTACTATTTCACCATCATCTTTTGCGTGACCACGGAGCGTATATGCGGTATTGATATATCCATTGAGTTGTGGTCACTCACCAGCAATAGATCCGTCCAGGTCTCTAATCATAGAAATGCTCCAGACTGGTGGTTGATCATCAGCCAAAAATTGAGCACCTGCGATGCGCTGTTGCGTCCATGGTCAAACCTTTTTGAGGACGAATCTACTTCACTCACCGAATTTGATTGGGCCAATCTTGACTCACGTATCTTCTTTGATTAACGATAATTGGGCAACTTTGGTATAGTATCGCGTCTTGGGAAGATTCTGTAGCAAGACTTTCACTTCATTGGCAGTACCATCATACGAGATTACATCAATAATTTTGCCTTGTTTTTGGTAGGTCTCAAGAGAAGCTTTTTTGAGTTGATCAGGGAGATCTAGCTGTACATTATCCACCTGGAAGCCCTGTGGAATAACAACAATATACTTGGTTTCCTGCGTAGTATCCTGTCGATCCTTGTTGGCTAAGGTAGTTACTTGATCACCGAGCGCTATGACATACCCTGCAACGGTAGGATCATTTTCCCATCTAAAGGACATACTCGTGAAATTGTGTCACTTTCTCAAAAACCTAGAAGTGAGTGCCATATCATCTCGTATCTTGAAGGTGCTATCTTGCACATCAATCCAACCTTGTGTTTCACGAACTGTCTCTTCAAGTTGCTGTACGCTCGTCCATGGACCTATGGTATAGGCTTGAGTGTATTTTTCTTTGGGTCACTGATAGAGATCATTTTGCTTACCATACTTAATAGATAGTTGATTATTTTCTACCAAGAGAATATCTTGTTTTGTATCTCCATTGAGGTCTGCTACTTCAAATCTATTTTGACGATAAATACTGTCGCCTTTATCCCAGGCAACAACATTGTGATAATTACCATCCTTGCCTGGTACGAAGAACCCTTTGATATACTGAGTAAAATCTACTTGATCTAGACGCGGCGTTTGCGTAGGTGCTGGTGAAGGTGCTGGCCCTGTTGCCTGAGCAAGTAGTGGATCTTGTTCGGTAAATGCTATACGATCTTGCAAATTGCTAAAATATTGTTGGAGGGCAGCATGATCCAATTGATTCATATTGAGCTCATAGGCAGTTCTGTTTTGGAGTGTTTTTGCATAGCCATCTACGAGTGGTTTATGCATAGCTATATATGAAGAACGAGGATCTGGTTGGTTCGTCAGCAAGTCTACCGTTGGTTGATATGCGGTGAAGAGAGATGTCTGATAGCTCTTTTGGTCAATACTATCACTCACCAACGTGTATGGTGATAGCGTATCCAAGAATCCATCGTAATCGTTAGAAATTTGATCCGCAATTGCTTGATATTGATTCTTGACGGTTGAAATATACTGTAATGCTTCTTGCTTAGCTTGATCTACACCATCATAATTTGCTTGTACACCATAGTCCATGGTCATCACACGAGATGCATGGTCAATCTTGCCACGTAAATGTGAGAAGTTAGGATGTGTTCTTACATGCTGCAAACCTGCTAGCAAGCGCTCACGTGTTGCTTCATAATCTCAGCCACTGAGCCATTTTTCTCTCTCTTTGGTATATGCCAAAAGTTCTTCATTATCCACATCGGTTGGATTGAATGCACCTAGATCAATATTAATCTCACCAGGAATAATATCCTGTCCATAATCAATTCACTCATCAATATTTTGTTGCCATTCATTGGCTTTGCGCATTATTCATTTTTCGCCTTCAAATGCTTGATTCACTTGGTCGTGCCAAGTTTCTACTACACCATCCAACGCATCATACAATACACTAAAGTCGAACTTCAAATCTACATGCGAAGCGATCTTATAGTCAAATCCTTGTCTAGGACTATCAGGAATAGTTATCTTGAGTTCATCAAAAGGAGAGATATCTTGCTTTCTTTGCGTCATTTGTTCTATTCTTGTTTTGACTCCTTGTTCAGCCACCAATCACAATCAACTCTTGAAAATACAGTAGATACTTCCAATAAAGTCAGCTAACTCTACGACAGTTTCAATAGCGGGACTGATTTTGGGAATCTTGGGAGCAGGTGGTAACTCAGGGAGTTTGATATCAATATCAAGATTGAGTTTTGGTAACTCAGGTAAGGGTGGAGGTTGGGGCAATAAGGGTATTGCAGGAATCTCTAAGTCGATATCAATGGGTGCAGGCGAAGGAAGATCAGGTAATTGCAGTAAGGGAATTTTTCTAGGCACGAAATTTATCTTGGGCAAGATGATATCCAATCCTACCTTGAAGTCAGAGAGATCCAGGTAAATATCTGGTATATCAAAGTTTGGTATAGGCAAAATAGGCAAATCTACACACAAAAGACTCAACTTACACGAATAGAAATCATAGTTATCCTGTCTACATTTAGCACACTTCGTATTTCGATTGACAGAGAAATCAATAAGTATCTGTCGCGTTTCAATAATACCAATCAACAAAACTACCACATCGACTCGCTGAGAGAATCTGTTTGCGTTCAACTGCAACCATCACGTAATTTCCGTAACGAATTTCTCAACAAACTGATATACTTCAGTCACATACTGATCATACGTATGCAATAAAGCTGAAAGCTTCAATGGTAGTTCTCTATATGCCTTGACGGTCACAAGATTTCTTTCTGCGTGATTGATTGCTTGTTGCATCTCGCTATACACATTGCTATCCAATTGCTTTCATCACGTAGCGAACGATTTCCATGCATCGAGAGTCGCTTTATTTCTCTCTAACCAGCTCTCCAGGTAGACGCTATACTTAGCGATATCTTCTTGGTATATAAAGGGAACTTCTACAGCCATACTCTTGTGATCAATATTGATCAAAGGAATATTATTAAAATACTGAGTAATAATCTCAAAAGGGTTGTTAATATCTTCATTGATTGCCTCCAAGACACTTCTCGGTGGGATTATTTGATCATTCCATTTCTTGGGATCATCCATAGATCTTTGAGTGCCAGGTTTGTCAGTTTGTGCAAACGCATACTTGGTTGCTTTCCGATCGTATCTAAATGTTTGTGTAAGGTCTATATTCTTTATTTGATCAAGATTTTTGGTAAGATCTCTCATCTGAGGCAACATCACAAACATATGCATATTGAGTGCATTGTTGGCAAAGTATCTCATTTGTTTCTCTCCCCATTTTCTAATGATACATTGAGCTAATCCTTTCACATCCCCGCCTTCGATTTTGAGATCAATTGCATTTCCTCATTTGAGATATTCTTGTTCGACAGAGAAGAGTGTAGATTGAATGGAAATTGGCTTACTATCCATAGCAACTTTCCCTCCAAGTGCCTTGGAGATGAAGGGTTGTGCTTGTTGTGCTTTGACATCACACACTCCTGCTTGATAGAGATCATGTTGCTCTGGTTCAATGATTGGACTAGCTTCTACCCTCTTGTCTCCTTGTGTATCTTTGACGGGATCGCCATCGGTGCATTCGCTACCAATCAGCGGACTTCCTGCTATCACCAAACAGTTACCAACTACATCTCCGACAGGAGATTTAATCTTCATACCTACACCGTATGGACCGAAACACAAGGCAAGTCACAAACCATTGGTGATGGTAGGTGAAATATACATTCTAAATTGCGAAGTATTTCCTCCAAAAAGTCCACCCGCTCAACTTGGGAATACTGGCCATATAGGTACTATGCTATTGGTAGGAACAGCAAAAATAGGCAAGCCCGCATCGTTGGGGAAGATTTTGGGAATCTGTGGAAACTTGGGTTTACAACCCATGATATTGTAGGTACCAGGAGAAAGGAATGCCATATTAAAAGGAATAGGCAAGCCCTGTCCACAACTATCTTTACCAAAAGTTACTCACTTACACTTCTGATACCCAAACTCATATTCTTCAAACACACCCAACTTATCAACACTATACTTGACTGCATCTTTGGTCCAGTTCTCAATTTTTTGAGTAAACTCATCCACAAAATAGTTGAGGTACTCTTTGCCTCATCCGCCTAGGTTGCCTGTTCTTCTCCCAAATAAGTTTGATTCAATTGAAGGCAAGATACCCATCATTTGTTTGATCGGATCAAGCTCGTAGTTTTTCTCCAGTTTTTTGAACGTATCTGCACGTCAATCATCAAAGTGCTCTTCGTACTCTTGGGTTTTCTTGTCTAGATAGGTATCTAGTTTGATTTCTTTTTCCCCGGGTGAGAAGAGTCGGTATTTCTTGTAACAACCATCATCAGCTGGATATGCTCTGATACGCTTGACCCATTCTCTATTGACCTGGGCAGTAGCTTGGTCAAAGAGTTTGCCAATTACCGATTGTTGCGTAGGTCCTCTGAAGAGATTTCTCTTGTCTGTTTCTACTTGGATCGAAACAACATCTACTTTCCCTTCGTATTGCACCTCATATGAGAAAGTAACGGTACCATTGAGCGTATAGTCATACAACATAAACTCATACCCATTACCAATATTCCACTGTATCTTTGCATCTTCTCCTAATGACTCTGCTGAGAAATTTTGGATTTTGCCATATTCATCTTTATAAATAATCCATGGTCAAGCTAATTGTTCCCAATAGGCAATTGGACCAATAGTTCCTCCTATAGGTTCAAGTTTGACGGTGATCTTGACCTTGTCTCCAGGACGCAAGTCACCACCATTGAGATCAAGGAAAGACTTGGAAGCATCAAACCTTGGCTGATCGCCAATATCATCCTGTGCACGGATAGCAAAAATATCTTTTTGACGTTTGAGTGCATCTGGTCTCAGTACATCTGGCAATGCCATTACATAATCAAAATTTTTGAGACCTTCTTTGGTGAGTTCTTTGGGATCCAAGTTTCTCACGGGGTCTATGCCATTTTTCATTTTCTGCTGCGTATATTCCTCTATCTTTTTTCTGCTCCATTTCTTCATGTCTGGGCTATTTCCCATCTCACCATCACCCTCTTCTTCTACAATTTGTTGCTCTTCTGGATCCACTACATTTCACAAGAGACCTGGCCAATAACGAAGACTGCTATCACGCACGGGTCACGTAAGTTGGAGATCAAATGTTTTCACAATCTCTGTATCATCTTGTTGTCTTCCTCTCCAACCATCATCACAGGTATACGGCTGAGTAGAAAGATAATTTGGACCATCACTATCAGAACCTCAATAAAATACTTTTATTTGTCCGTCAGCGTTGGTAATTAAGTCCACTGCACCATCATCATCCATATCCTCGACTAAGAGTTGTTTGGCTTGTGCTATATTTTTGTCACCATTGGTAATATCTAGACATACCAAATAAGGATCTACTGCAAGTTTTCATTTATCATTACGGTAAGCAACCAGTTTGTCATTATTCGTCTTGGTCAAAATATCTTGTCGTCCATCACCATCCACATCTCCTACAAATACCTCGCGTAATCCAGGCCCTACAACGAGGAGCATACCAAGATCTTTGAACGGATCGGTCCCTCCATAATTCTTGAGCAATCTCAACGAACCGTCTTGATAGGCAATCAAGAGATCCATTAAGCCATCTTTATCTACATCAATAGGATCTGTATCCAAAATTGCTTTGGTGTCTGAGAAAATCTTTTGGCCAATACCATCATCATAATCAGTAGCCGTGACCTCACGATTATCTTTGACTCTCTCCAAGAAGGGGTCTCCCATAAAGAGGGTAAATGGATTTGCAAAATGACGGTTCGCTTCTCACGCTGGCATGCCTTGCGCAAAGTTGGTTACATTTGAAAATTGATGTTTGGTACCCACTGCTTTGAGAGGATCACGAGCTGCTTCGACAGATTCAAATAAAGGCGCATTTCATGCTACTCCTGCATGATCTACAAGCACCACTGCTTGTCCAAGTGGATTGGTAGATGAACCTCCGACAGGCAATGCTTGCGTTGCATAATCGCCATGGTAAATAGCGAAATCGCCTGCGTCAAAAGGTATTGCTCCTCTCATGATAGTAAAGGTACCTATCAAAAGATTATTGTGTCTAACTTCCCAAAGATAGGTATTGGTCACTTCATCACTCAAGCGTATATTGATACTAGGAGCATGTACACCATCTATCATATCTAGTAGTGCCTCACCATTGATAAGCAATTTCCCATTGATGAATTCATTTTGTGATAATTGACTGTCTTGGTTGAGTGGCGTATACACTACCTTCCCCATAGCTCCTGAGAGAGCAGGAATAGTTTGGTTCACCATCGCTGTATAAAAGCGATCATAAGATCATAAGAGAATACTACCAATACCGCCATTGTTTCACAAATGTACTACCAAAGATCCTTTTTCAAAACGAAGTTCTTTGACGATATGCAGTGGGTCAGTAAATCATGCGTCCTGACTAACAAGCGTAGCAATCTTGGGGGGGAGGCTTGCGTCTTTGGGAGTATCATCAAACTGTGTAGTGATTGCGAGTGTTTTGGAGTTTCACAAAATAGCAGCCGTCTGTGGTAGATTTCATCGCGAATGCCCAAACAAACTTAGATACATTATATTGAGATCATCTTCTGGCGCATTTTGTGGCCACAAAAGATCAAGTGATTCCATAGTAACCTCTCCAAATCATGCATACTCTTGATTTGTCCGCGTATCATGTGGCGTAAGGAGAGATTTAACAGAAGCGGAGAGAGGTGGTGTTGGCAATGCAAACTGGGTTTGGTATTGTTCTGGTGTGAGAGAAGGTTCCCCAGTTCGTGGCTTTGCTCTTCCTCTCACGCCTATTTCTCCTGGTCACAATCTAGTTGCACTAAAGGTATGTACTCCCTGATTGACCAAGAAACGTGTAGTCGATAACTGTATAGGTCACCAACTTTCTAGTTCGACTTCAGCTGATTGCGTAACTTTGTTGCCAGCACTATCTAGTAATGTAAGTGTGCCCAATACGTTATTTGGAAGATTGGGATCATCTTGCAGTGAAATAGCCACCTGTGATGGTCACGCAGAAGCAATAGTGATAGGTAGTATAAGTGGTTCTTTGCCAGGCACAGAAATGATAAGTTCATCACTACCAGCACTTGCTGATGGCATGACTACTATCTGTTCACCATTGGTTCACAACAGAAAGGTGTCCTCAGAAATAAACTGTGGTTGTCCAGCTTGCGAGTTAGTAATTTTACCGACACGGACAAGTCACAAACGAGAACGAACCGATACAGGCGAAAGTATAGATCTACCTTCAGGGAGTGTCAAAGTAAGTTGTAAGGGATGTGCATTAGCAAGACCTGGTTGTCCACTTGCTACCATTTGTATACTTGAGGCCGTTTGATTATTTGTATCTCTTATTTGTAATACTGGATCTACCAAAGTAATGGAAGTGGTGATTCACTCTATCTGTTGATTTTCTGCTTTTACCGTAAGTGTCACCATTGATCATGGCTGTTGACCGATGGTGGAAAGTAAATAACGGGCATCTGAGAAATTATGAATAGTTGCTTCAGTCACCTCGCTACTCTCACTAAGACTAGCTCATACAATAGAAAGCACTAGTGGTTCTGCTGTGTAATCTACACGATTTCCCAATGCATCCTCACCGATCAGCGCGATAGGCAATGTGCCTCCTGCAACGACCTCTTGAGTCGGCATAACTAGACGTACCTTAGCTAGAGGTCCTGGTGCAATTGCGTAAAATTGATCATGCGCAAAACATACTCACGCCTGACACACTTCAATCAAAAGACGAGTCGTGCCTGCCGTATTGGAAGCAAATTGCAAAGGAAGGTTGACGGGTTGTTCAAAAGGGTCTAGCGTCAACAATGCAGGCGTAGTACAAAGATTTTTTGCATTGAACGTAGGACAGTTTTCTCACTCTGCACGTATTGTATAATTGAGTACTCCCAGTGGTTTACGTGCTCACAAAGCTAATACTCATTGAGGAGAAGTTCAAGCTAGCAGATAACTCGTTTGCTGTGCATCAATAAGCACGTGATACGCCAACTCATCTTGCGCACTAATACGTTGCGGTACAAGTACAGGAGTCGTACTACCAGATGCTACATCAGCAGCATAAACGATTCAAGCAGTTTGTATACTTTGTATTTCGTGCGTACTTACATTGGCTTGACGAGGAATCTGCAAAGGACGAATACTTACTTTTTGTTTTCGTTCTTCAAGTTGTTGCAAGTAATCGATGGCTTGTGTCTCGACCTCAATAGTAAGATCAAACTCAATAGCTTGATTACTCTTGAAGGTTTTCTCAAGCCAACAAGTAATCGCTTTTGGTCGCTTGGTAAGTTTAACGGTTAAATCGGGGTCTACACCACAATCAAGGTCGTTTGCTTGTGTTTTGGTATTTTGATTGGTGAATCCATCGTGTGTTGTATCTCCTATATCAAGACTCTTGGTAGGAGGAATAGGATTCTTGGCAACATTACCGGGTCTGACGGGGTCTGGAAAAGTCGGTTGATCCTTGATACGATCATTGCCATCTGAGTTGAGAATACCGACCTCATACGCATATCATTTTTCAATATGATTGGGATAGGCGACATGATCAAACATGAACTCCTCAATATCATACTGTAGATATTCATCTATGATAAACTCAATCTTGTCATTGAGGTCAAAGTTTTTTCTTGCTTGCGTGACATACTCACCTACGGTGGAGGCTTGCGGTCTACTCTCTTTCCACGTCACATTGAGGTGGTATAATGATTCTGCTAAACGTTTGATATTTATTTCACCCAAGAGGTCTATCAAATAGTTTTCTGGAATCAATTCATACGCACGATTGGGCGAAGCAGCTTCATCAACTTTGGCAAGGTAGTCATACTCTGGCTGATGCAATGCATAGTAACCAGGTGCTTTATCGAGTTGTTGATTGAGGTATTGATTGTATAATTGTGTTTTTGCACGAAGGTATATTCTCACCTGTTCCTCAATCTCTTCTTTGGTGCGCAAATCACTGCCTGCAAAGATACTGACACGGTACATATCAGGATAGATAAATTTCACCAAATCTCCTCACAATCCCATGAAGCTTACATATCTCGGATCGTCGATTGGTCTCTCTTGAGTCAGCACATTCATTTGGTCAAGTTCATCATAGACGGGTCCTTTGTGTTTGGTAACCGTATTGATCAACTGATACCAGTAGTCACGAGAAATATCAAAACATAACTCTCCCCTCTCTTCTCTATTAAATCCCATAATAGTTGCAGAGCCATAAGGTTCTTGATCCTCACTATCAGGTATACCATCACTGTCACTATCTTGCTCTTGCCCGTTGGGAACACCATTACAATTACAATCCTTATCCTGGGGGACACATCCATAGGCATCTCACAGGCAGTTTGCTAACCCATCAGCATCAATGTCGAGATCATCTTCATTCAAGATACCATCTCCATCCATGTCACGGTCATCGTTGTTGGGGATACCGTCGCCATCGAGATCTAGATAGTCTTCTAAGTTGGGAATGCGATCACCATCCATATCCGGATCATCCTGATTGAGTTTACCATCTCCATCTATATCTGGGTCCTGTCCGTTGGGGATACCATCTCCATCTATATCACCATCTTCGCTATTGGGGATGCCATTACCATTACAATCGCTGTCGCTGTCGTTGGGAACGCCGTCTCCATCAGCATCTCTATCCTCACCATTGGGAATACCATCACAGTCCATATCACCATCTTCATCATTGGTAATACCATCGCCATCCATATCTAGATCTTCATGGTTGGGAATTCCGTCTCCATCTATGTCGGGATCTTGGTCATTGGTGATATCATCATGGTCAATATCCCATTGCTGACCATCACAGCTCGTCTGAGCGTGGACGCTTGTAACTCCCAAGAGTTGAGCTAATGCATCTCCTAGAGGAGTCTTGTCTTGTGGTTGCGTAAATGTAGTCCAGGTACCAAATCCTTGCGGAGAAGTTTCTGCTGAGTCAGAATCTAGATAGCCGTCATTATCATCGTCAGTATCTTGATCATTGGGGAGACCGTCTGCGTCGACATCATTGTCCTCATAATTGTTGAGACCATCACCATCTTGATCATCATCTTGCGTATTTGGGATACCATCACCATCTTGATCTGGATCTTTTTTGTCTTCGATGCCATCGCCGTCTGCGTCTTGGTTTCATTTACTACCATTACAACCACCACCTCCATTACAGGTCTTGTCATTGGGGTTGAGTGTTTCATCTTTGTCCATATCTGGATCATCTTCATTGGGGATACCATCTCCATCCATGTCTGTATCTCCACCGTTGGGTGTTCCATCTCCATCTATATCATCATCTGATTCATTTTTGATACCATCACCGTCTACGTCTGCATCTACAGAATTATTGAACCAATTGGTAACGTTGGTCCCATAGGTAAATTTCCAATCACCATCCACATTCTCATCAACAGCATTTGCTTTGCCATCATTATCTATATCTGGATCGATGTGATTGGGAATGCCATCTTTGTCCATATCAAGATCTAGGCGATCACTGTTTCCATTTCGGAAAAGTGGACCATCACCATCGATATCGTTATCATCACCATTGAGTACTTTATCTCCGTCCACATCAGGGTCTTTAGCATCTGGGATGCCATCACCATCCATGTCCGGATCCAGATAGTTGAGTATACCGTCTTCATCGGTATCGCTCATCATACCTGTGGGGTCATGCACCGTAATCGTGATGCGTTCTTGATCTGATCAATTGATACCTTCATCTG
>CAZWFZ010000004.1:0-25526 GCA_964633455.1 uncultured Candidatus Peribacteria bacterium
TCTTCTGCACAGGTGGGCGTGAAGATCGGCGCATCAATTTTGGTAAAATCGTGTGCTCTCATCCAGTCATAGGTAGCATGAATCAACGTGTCTCTAATACGCAAAATCGCCCATTGCGACTGTGCTCTGAGATGCAAGTGTCTATTATCAAACAAAAATTCTACACCATGATCATCTTTTTGTCCAAGTGGCCAGTCTTTCGCCTGGCTAATCACTTCAACGTTTTTGACTTGCAGTTCGAAGGCGCCTGATTTGGGATGGAGGGAAACTACGCCTGACAAAGCAACAGCGCTTTCAATACCACAACAAATCAGTTGATTGAAGATCTCCTCACCAACAGCGCTCAGTTCGATCACGCACTGCAGATAGCCCGTCCCGTCTCTCAATAAAATAAATGCAATCTTACCCGATGATCTGATTTGGGCTATCCAGCCTTGTAAATCTATAGACTGACCTACGTCAGATTCTTGTATATGTGAAATAAGCATGTTGCAATATAACAACTAAAATTATTTTTTGGAAGCGAGTGTTTTCATCAACTTCTTTCTATTCCATCCAGACAACATAACTTCTGCGAAATCACTCGATCCGCTAGGGAGTTTGATATATCTCCAGCCATCAGGATCTGTTCTCATCCTGGTTTCTCGACAGACTTTGCGTCCTCTGAGGAATCGGTGAAAGGTGTGCCCCTTCGGATTGGTCTCTGCGCCGACGACACCAAGGTCTTTAGCTTCATCCAAAGCTAATTTCCTTTTGGGATATTCAAAACGCTTGCCTCCTTTGAGCCTGCCAGCTTGTTTTTGTTTCTGCTGTTTTTGTGCGGCAATTCAGCGTTTG
This sequence comes from uncultured Candidatus Peribacteria bacterium, assembly GCA_964633455.1. Taxonomy (GTDB): domain Bacteria; phylum Patescibacteriota; class Gracilibacteria; order Absconditabacterales; family Absconditicoccaceae; genus CAYUST01. The sequence goes on from CAZWFZ010000004.1 coordinate 838, forward strand.
TTGGTTCTCGATGCCATCAGACAACGTAGCAAATAATAAATGGCTAACAGTATACCTATATCCTCCAAGCTTGCAATTGCAGCCAAAGATTTGTTGTTGACTTTATTTCATAAATAAGTATAAGGACGGTTCACCAAATCGTTGTGTACTATGGCAAAAACAATTATTCCGAGTAAGACCCGGATAAAATTCGACCTGATCAAAGTAAGAAAATGCGTTCTCATCCTGAGAGCAATCAACCACAAGCTACGGCAAAGGATGATTGATCTGTTGGAGGAGAATGATGAACTGACCGTCACAGATATCTATGTCAAATTAAGACTAGAGCAGTCTGTTGCATCGCAGCATCTCTCTATTTTGAGAAAGGCGGGAGTAGTTGCAACTCAACGAAAAGGTAAATTCATCTATTACAGTCGTGATATAGATGAGATAAAACGTATCAATACGTTTATCACCGGACTCGTCGGGTAAACAACTGCCAAACGTACCAACCTGAGATGACCATCACGGCAACCCCGTGATGGTTTTTTTATGCTTGCAAAAAAAAGAAGATTATATATAGTCCAGATTCCTACTCTCCGTTCATGAGAGATAGGTTGGTTACTAAATTAATTACTATACTAAATGTATATCATTTAGTGAGCCGGCAAACGTGTCGGCTTTTTTTGTACTTGCAAATATACCAAAATAATGTATATTGCGTGTGACACAAACAAAACGGACTTTCCCAATGGAAAATCCGCTTCGTCTTTTCATACCTTGTTTTAGGGGGCTCCCCCTAGGAATTCATGAGTATTGTATTTGTCCGGGGTGGTTCCCGGACTTTTTTTATATTTGAATTTTCACTAAACCTTTACGAAGTAAAGGTTTGTGATTGATGCAATTATACCTAATCCAGAGGAGCTGAGTTAACACTTTCTTATCAGATATGATTAGGTATTCGTGACAACAAATAGATCCCTCGTTTCTTAAATCTTAAGTCTTAAGTCTTAAATCTTAACTCTCACTTCTTACTCTATCCAATAGGTCCATCTCTGTTCCTGACGTAACATCTTCGCCGCCTGTTTGAGCTCTTCATCAGTCACATTTTGGTAAGCTACAAGTATTTCATCCAATGTTTTGACACTATCGAGCAAGAGCAGTTGCTTCCCAACGAAGTCAGCCATATGATCAGATGTTTCAATACCGATTTGGGTAGTACCGGTGATGTTACCGACAGCGACTTCTCTCTCATGCGCAGACCAATCGCCAGCAGCGTAAGCATCTAGTTGTTGATTTATAGCTACAAGCGCCTCATCCCATCTCCCAACTTCTAGTCACGCTCTGACCATGAAACAACCCGTCGGCACCTGTGCATGATGAGATGCATGTATATAATAGCATAATCCTCTTTTCTCTCTGATCTCCTGGAACAGTCTCGAAGACATATTACCTCCCAACATCACACTCAATAAACTACACGCATATTTGAGTGGGTCAGTCATGGAAACACCTGGCATACTCATGACGAGATGACGTTGTTCAGTTCATTTTTTCCAGCAGTCTTGCTTGACCTCAGGGAGTGTATGTACAAAAGGCACAGTTGCATACGACTTCGTTGCTCCTAGATCACCAAATGCTTCACTGATCCATCCTTCAAGATCACTCATAGACGGTATGGCACCTGCTACGACGACCAGCAAGTTATCTTTGGTGTATAACGCCTGTTTGTGTGCAAAGAGATCCTCTTGCGTGAAACGTAAGATATTTTCTTCGGGTCACAAGGTCGACCAACCTCGACTCGTATCTCCATAGTATCGTTGTTGCCATTTCTCCATCACGAGATGCTGTGGCATATCTTCATACATTTTGATTTCTTGAATGACTACTTGTTTCTCTCTCTCCATTTCTTCCTTGGGGAATGCAGCGTGGACAAGCATATCACCAAGCACCTCGACTGCAGTCTGTACATACCCAGGAGCACATTTCACATAATAGCCTGCATACTCATCTCAGGTAAATGCATTACATTCACCACCACACGCATCGAGCGTCATAGCAACTGATAAAGGAGTGGGATATTTTTTACCCCCTTTGAAAAACATATGCTCGAGGAAGTGTGAGATACCGTTAGTTGTTTTGGTTTCATAGATACTTCCTGCTTTGACATAGACCTCCACCGTAGTTGAGCTTGCATCGGTGAGCGGAGCGAAAACTACTTGCAGTCAGTTGATATTTTTACGAATAATTTCCATAGGATCAGAAACATAAAAAAATAAATTACACGATTACTCTTCTTGTTTTTTCACTCAACTTGGTAAGCACTTCATAGGAGATAGTTCAACACATACGCGCTAGGTCTTCGATAGTATTTGGTGCTCCGTCACCTGTACCTACGATCTCAATACGATCACCTTGTTGTAACGGGTATCAGAGTGTATCTATACTACACAGATTCATGCATACACGTCATCTCACGGGGAGATACGTATCCTGTCGACGTACCATCCATTGGTTGGAAACTGCTCTTGGCAGACCTTCATAGTAGCCAAAGGGGAGGGTAGCAGACTGCATCTGCTGACCTGCTGTATAGGTTGCACCATAGCTGATACTATCTCCTGTTTGTAGCTGTTGGAGACCAACTACCGTAGTCAATACACGTAACACAGGACGCAATTGAGTATATTGTACCGCCTGAGGATCGGTCGGTTGCACGGGAGAATAACCATACATCGCAATCCCTGATCTCGCAACATTGAAAAGCGGATCACGCACTTTACTTATCCCTGCGCTGTTTGCAATATGCTTTCGATAAGGAGTGAATCCTGCATCTAGTATTTGTTGATACATTGTATGAAACAGGGTAAGTTGTTTGTGCGTAAGTGTATCGTCAATTTCATCTGCACAGGCCAGATGGCTCATTACTCATTCTACGTGAAGATGCTTTGCAGAAGTCAGTATCTGCAATACTTCACCTAGTTGAGCTTGTTGTATTCATTCTCTATGCATCCCTGTATTGAGAAACAAGTGGATCTTCCTAGGATGATGCATAGTAGCTAAAACACGCAAGGTAGCTAGGCTAGACACCGCAAGCGTAGCATCATACTTGTAGAGACGGTAATTTTCTGGATTGGTTTCTCACATCACCAAGACAGGTTTCTGTGCCCGACGACGTACAATCTGATATTCTGGAAAACTATCTACACAAATATAGGGTATATTGGTCTTCGAAAGGATAGTGCTCACTTGCTGCAGACCATGGCCATATGCATTTGATTTGAGAACAGGAAAAACTACACCTCCAAATATCTTTTGGAGATACTGAAAATTTGTGAGCAGAGTTGCACGCCCAATTTCAATAGTATTGAGTGGGGAGAGATGGGGAGAAAAAAGACGCTTGAGAGAATTATACATGGTATTTTTTTTGACTAAGCAAACGTTTGCCATACCAGGACACTATCTCATTGAGATCATGTTGCATCTGATAGTGAAAGATATACAGAAGTATACCCATAAAATCCTTGCTATTGCGCAAAGCTGTCGCTTCTCTCATGAGATATGGTTGCATATTCTCAATTTCTTGATGACTCGCAAGTCTGTTACTTGCCAGTACCAAAGATGCTATCTCAGCAGGAGATTTTTTTGCATGCAGAGCATGGAGCAAGGTAGTAAAATTGGTACCATTTCTCATCTGTACATCTTGCTTGAGAGAATAGGGGATTGATCCAAAGCCAATTATTTGGTTTTGTACTTGTTGCTTACTCATCGTATAGAGTAAATGTAGCATAGCCTTGAGTGCTTCAAAAAGTTGCTCATGGTCATTTTTGTCTGTAGGGATATAGGAGTAGAGTGCATGATCTATATAGGTATCGACTACTCAGGGCTTGTGCAAATAATGTGCTTTGAAAAGATCCTTCATTTTTGAACCCAAAACATCTCTCTTTTTGTGCTCTGGTATTACAAGTGCCTCGTCATGAAAACGATCAATATAATGTGTAACAAGTTGTCACGCATATTTTTCCATGGTTTCTTGAGATACATCAAAGGAGAATATCTGTGTTACTGCATCTAGGGTCGCTGTTCTTACCATAATATGATACTTAGCATAGGCTTCTGGCAATACCTCCCTCTCTGGTAGATTCATATAGGTTTCTATCAAGGCACGTGTATAGGTTTCTAGAAGTTTTTGTATTGAGGGAGTGTATGCATGCTTTTGTGCTTGAGTAGTGATGGTGTCAATAAATCATCTCATTTCGCTTCCCTCCAAAGGGAGTAAAAGTTGTTCCTCAGGCAAATAAGGTTCTGAATAAATCTTTGGCTCAATTGGATAGATCAACATTCCTTATTCCTTCAGAAGTAAATCAGCACCAAGCGAAGTAAACTGTTCGACAAAGTTGGGGAAACGACGGAAGAGAGGAGTAATTGCATTGATAGTCGTCGTGCCTTCAGCAGCCAATGCTGCGAGCAACAAGGCATAGGAGGCTTGTATAATATCACTACACACAATATTTGCTCACTTCCGTTGTGTAGGTCAGAAAGTAATAATCCTATGAGGATCAGCCATCACCGTACGACCTTTCATCTTCGCAAGTTCTTCGATGAAAAACCATGCATACTCATAGCCGATGTTCATGAAGATCGCTGAGCCCTCACACGAAAGAGCAGTGACGGCAAAGGTGTGAATAATATCCATCGGCAACATAGGCCATGGTTGTGCTCTTACCATCAACAAATCACCTTTCAAGGTTTTTTCTATCTGGCGTGATTGCTTCGCAGGGACAAAAATGGTGTCTTTTTGTTTGTCTACTATGGTACTGATACCAAGTTTACGATAGGTCTCAAGTATCAAATCCATATGTTGCGTAACAGCATTTTCAATAGTAATTTCACCTCCCGTCATCGCAGCAGCAGCGATAAATCATGCTACATCCAAATGATCTGAAATCACCGTCCACTCACAACCATGTAATGAAGTGACACCCGTGATGCGCAACAAATTAGATCAAATGCCTTCTATCTGCGCTCCCATCGCTACCAACATATTGCACAGATCTTGGGTGTGTGGCTCACAAGCAGCGTTGTAAATAATAGTTGTGCCGGGCGTTTTGACCGCAAGTAAGATAAGATTTTCTGTACCTGTCACCGATGGTTCTCGACTCCATACGGTCGATGCATGGAGTTGTGTAGCCTCAAAACCATACATACCTCCTTGATGGGTAAACTTCGCGCCCATCTTTTCCATATTGCCTACGAATGCATCCAGTGGACGTGTGCCGAGCTTACAACCTTGGGGGGTGGGCATCATTGCTTTGCCAAATCTCACGAGGAGTGGTCACAAAAACATCACGGAAGCTTTCATCTTGTCGCTCAAGACAGGATCAATCTCAAAAGAACTTACCCCCTGAGCATTGATCTTGATAGTGGTATCATCCAATCGCTCATATTTTCCTCAGAGCAATGCCAAAATCTCCAGCATATAGCCGACATCAGAAGTCTTTGGCGTATTGTGAATAATAATGTCTTCGTCGGTCAATAAACACGCGGGGATCAATTTGATAATACTATTCTTGTTGGGAACAGGACGCACGGTGCCTTTGAGTGGCTTTCCTCCATTGATAATCAACTGGGTCATGACTCATATATTGACTAAAACTCAAGAAGTTTATTTTTTTCAACTCTTTTTGCAACTGACGAAATTAGACTATGTGCATTGGCTCCCAGTCGACCTTGAAGCCTCTTTTCATCACCTGCAAGCGATCCACACTCGAACGCACAAATTCACGTATATCTGGTCCTCTAATAATCAAATGGTATCTAAATTTATTATACATTTTGTAAATCAATGGTGGTGTGGAAGTGATGGTAATATCTTTCCACGCAGGGTTTTGTTGCTGCAAGAAGAGGAGTTCTTGATACAGTTTATGTACACTGGTATAGACACGCTGTTCTATCTCATGTTTGTACAACAAGACACACAGCTCTCCATACGGTGGATATCCTCATGATTTTCTTTGTGCTCATTCCCATGCACGCATTCATGCAATATCACCTTTGGCTACAAATTGTAACACCGGATGCTCTGGCGCATAGGTCTGCAAGAGGAAAGTAGAAGCCGGATATGCTTGTATCATCGTATGCAACGTACAAAAGGTCTGTCGATTTGCTTGTCGATCAGGAATATACAGGCCCTGGTCAGCAGCAAGTACTACTACCAAATCTGCATCAAAAGATTTAGCTGGGAAATATAACAATGATGTACCTATCACCACTTGCTGATCCGCAAGTTGTTGCAACAAAGCAGTGACCTTACGAGGAGAATTTGCTACTTCACGCTGGAGAATCCCTGCTTGGATACCAAAGGTTTGTCCTATCCATTCAGCGACTTGCTGCACTCCCATACCATACGCCTGAAGCGCAAATCCATGACACTGGACACACGCTCACAGCGTTGGATATTGTTTCTTACACAAATGGCACATACCTACAAAATGCCCTTGATGGTCTTTGTGATAAGCAATGGGCGCAGAGCAGTGGTCACACGTTGGGATGTTTCCACAATCCTGACAAATAACTCCAGCTGCATATCATTTTTTGGGAGCGATAATCACGACGCGTTTCCCGCTACGAAGCACCTTGGCTACTCCTTTTTCGACCAACCCAGAAAAACGACTTCCTTTCCACGGACGCATATCACACAAAAATATTTTTTTCTTCTCTTGCTCAAACTGAATATAATCCATAGGAGAGAATGTATGTATTTATGGGGGCGGTGCAAAGGATTTTTGATTAGAATGATGGAACAAGTGGCGGTAGCGCACTAGTCTGAGAATGAAGGAGTGCCATAAATAAAGAGTCAAACGTCGGCAACCTCACGGGGACCCTCTGGGAGTGAGGTAACCAACATTTCTCCCCCTGTCAAGGGGGAGCGAGAGGGGGTTTTATATACGGTCATCATGCACAATAAAACCCCCCATAATCCCCCCTTGACAGGGGGGAAACAAACGGTTGGATCATGCCAAAAAGGAGGCCACCCCGGCAGGGGAGAAAAAGATTTCCTGGATACTTCGCTGACGCTCAGTATGACATAGACTAGTGCGTTGCCGTATCCTTAAATCTTAACTCTCAACTCTTTCCACCTAAAACAACTCGTCAAATGATCATTGATCTGTCCCGTTGCCTGCAGATGTGCATAGATGATAGTAGATCAGACAAATTTCATGCCACGTTTTTTGAGGTCCTTGGAAATTGCATCAGACAAAGGTGAGGTTGCTACATACTCCTGCATGGTCTTATGTTTGTTATCTATCACTTGGTGATCCGTAAATCATCGGATGTAGTTGGTAAACGAACCGAACTCCTTTTGTATTTCCAAAAACACACGGGCATTGGTGATCGCTGCCGTGATCTTGGCTCTGTTTCTGATAATGCCTGTGTCCTGCATCAATCTCTCGATATCTGCTGTGGTAAACGTAGCCACTTTTTTGGGATTCCGATTGGCAAATGCTTTGCGATAGCCATCCCATCTTTTGAGGATCGTATATCGACTCAAACCTGCTTGTGCTCACTCCAAAATCAAGAAGGCAAATTGCTGAGTGTCATCTTTGACGGGTACTCACCACATCTGATCATGATAGTCGATATAGATTTGATCTTTGAGGCATCGCGGACAGCGTTGAGGCACTCCCATCGCCTAATACAAAATAAAATAAGTAGGCAAGGTAGCATCAGTATGATATGAAAATCCTGGTGCAGAGGATCGTAACATCGTAGAGGAGCCACCATCCAAATTGATGGCCGTAGTAGATGTACCAAATGTTTTGAGCAAGTAAGCAGCCAGATCAGGTAACGTATATCATTTTTTGGTAACCACGAAAAAGATGCCTCTCGAGGTATTGAGCAAGACGGTTCTTTGGGTTTTTTGTTGTCGATGTGACGTGCGTTGGTTGAGATCTGTATTGATCTTGCCTTTGCGTAGTAGTATCGGACCTCAGGAGATGGTAGGTTCTTTGGTGCTTTGCAATCATTCAACAATCTGCATGGTATCCGTGTAAACAAAGGCGCAGAGATTCTTATCACGATTGCAAAAACTTCAATCAATTGGACTCGGATCATGAGATACATGTCCTGCTGGGAAATAGGCCTTGTTGGCGTAACCAAAATAGCTCGCGTTCAGAATATTTGTGACTCCAGAGTAGTGCGTCGCTAGCTGAGGCGCAGTGGTTCACGATGCATTAAAATATCGTTCTCGGGTAGTTGGCTTGATAATATACAATCACTTGAGTTTATCCAAAATAATAGTCGAGCCATTGGCGAATGTATGGGTAGGAAAAAGATACTCTCTCAAAGGACTTGCAAAAGTAGTCAACGGTGTCCATAAAAAAAGGAGCATTCCGATACTGAGCAAATACTTTTTCTTGTTCATCGTGGTGGAAGTGACTAAAAGATATTGTGTTTGTAAGGGAGATGTATAAGGTATGTGCATCTATTTTTTATTGTATACCTATTTCCGATGCCGTTTCAACTCCCCGAGCTTCCTTACGCATATGACGCACTGGAGCCCATGATTGATGCTCAAACAATGGAAATTCATCATAGCAAACATCACGCAACCTATATCAAAAACCTCAACGAAGGTTTGGAAAATACGCCTTACCTCAACGTAAGTATCGAACAACTCTTAGTCGACCTAGATAGTCTCAGCCCTAGCTACAAAGATCTAGTCCGCAATCAATGAGGCGGTGTATATAATCACCATCTTTTTTGGCAGATGATGACTCCTGGTGGCAGTCAGCCAAGTAGTGCTTTCGTAGCTGAAATAAATACGCACTTTGGTAGCATGGATGCATGCATGCAAGAGATGAGTACCCAAGCCACCAAAAGATTTGGTAGCGGATGGGCATGGCTTGTACGAGATGGCAAAAAAATGTCTATCATGAACACAGCCAATCAAGACACACCACTGAGCCAAGGCTACGGACCACTATTAGGTGTCGATGTCCGAGAGCATGCCTACTATCTCAAGTATCAAAACAGAAGAGCAGAGTATATCACCAACTGGTGGAAGGTCGTCAATCGAGCACGAGCTGAGGAACAGTTCCAACGTTTCCAAACTACCAAAACCTTGCTTTCCTAAACAAGTCCTAGTTCTGTAAGTACTCATTTTTCTAACTCAACATATGGTTTTCACTGCAGATCATCAATTTTTCGTGGTCCAATGGCAGTACGCTTGAGATGTACTACTTCATTACCCACAGACACAAGCATACGTTTCACTTGATGATACTTCCCTTCGGTGAGCACCAATGTAAGATGATGATCATCTAGCAACGTAGCTTGTGCAGGGAGCGTATGATACATATCATCTAAATACACACCCGCCGCAAGTCTGTCACATTGCTTTTGATCAATCACATCACGTGTCGTGACCAGATAGGTTTTTGGGAGATGATGTCTGGGTGAAATTATTTTGTGGACTAACTGGCCATCACTGCTGGCGATAATCAGTCCTTCCGTATCAACGTCCAATCTCCCCGCAATATGCAGGAGGGGAGTATACGGATACGCGGTGAGGAGTTGCTTGTAACTCGGTCGACCATACTCATCTACATCGCTCGAAACATACCCCGCAGGTTTGTAGATCAAAAGGGTGGCTCGATTCTTTACGATTATCTCTTGTTCATCTCGGCTAATACGATCTCACTCAACTAAATCATAGTTAGCATGTTTCACTATCTCTCCATTCACCTGAAAAATTCATTTTTTAATCAGGGGAACAGACTGTCTTCTCGAAAAAAGTTGGAGTGAGCTGAGATATCTATCAAGTCTCATAGAGCAAAGAAAAATGAAATAAGGATGTTTTGTACAATTACATTTCTGTAGTGCGCATCAAGGCACAATAACACATACTTATAGAGAAATAAAAAAGATTTACATCTCCAAATACAGATATCTTCTCCTGGGGAACTACAAAAAAACTTCCCAGGCAAACCTGAGAAGTCACAAAGGAAAAAAACATGGGAAAAATATGAGTTATTCGGTCACCAAGACACCATTATGTTTTGGCATCTGTTGTACTACCAGTATAGCATCTATATCGAGACGTTTGAGATGAATGAGCTCTTCAATTTCCAACAAGAGATCACAACACTCACTTGAACTCGTCAAGGCAATCTTGCGAACAAAAGCTGACATAAGTGCAATATCGCTTGGGGAAGCAAACTTGTCTTTGTCTCGCATGGTAGCGAAGCAGGTTTTGAAAAGTTTGTGACGGATCGAAGCTTCAAATGACCATACCACTCGGGGAGTGATGAGTTCTTGAGCCAACAAGGCCATCTCACCAACGGAGAGCATAGTATGCTCGAGTTTGTAGATAATTTTGAAAACGATATTCGCGGCCAAACGAGGCAACATAACTTCATTTCCATACTGACGTGCAAGAGGCAAAAGTGCCAATCCTTCACGGTCTTTACCTTCCAAAATGAGCAACAAGTCTCTGAGTTGCTGTAAATTTAGTTGTTTGAGAGCTAGGTCGAAGTTTGCAATTGCTTGCTTGCCTTGTTGTTTGAGAGCATCAATTGAACCTCCATGGTCTTTGAGACATTCAAAAGGTTCACGAAGCAAGAGACTGATTTGTTTTGATTCCATAGGAGACATACCTGATTTTTTTGGTTTAATTAATTAATGATAAGGTTCATACAAGAGGTCACCTATACGTATTTCATTTTTGAATGCAAGCACTCAAGCATCATTTCTCAACTAGGTGTTGACAAAAGGAGAGAAAAGAGTATACAGAACGGGTCGAAAAAATTCATCATTAAAACCAAAATTTTAAACGTATGGCCAGAAGGTACACGTTAGCTCAGGAGGAGCAACTCAAGACAACAATTTTAGAGCGTATGCAGACATACACTGAAGAAATTCAGCTGTGTTCGCAGGAGCTTGAGAATCCGGATGATTCAACCAGTGATGAGGTCGATGTAGCAACATCTTCCTCGAATCGCATGTTGCTTATCCAGCGTCGGGAGCGACTCCGCGAGCTCAAAATCGGCCTCCAGGCCAATCTCAACAGGATTGCCAATGGTACGATCGGGATATGCTCAATCACACAAGCAACCATTCCCTTTGAGCGGATGATGGTGGTGCCTCATGCTACCAAGTGTGTAGAGGGCAAACAGCTTGACCAAAACCGCGCGCTGGCTCGAAAACTGAGTGTCTTAAAGGAAATCTCATTGTCCCACGCTACTGCCGTCGACGACGGTGTCGATGAGGAACAAAATGAGGATCCTGAGGTCATTGGCAGATTCGATGGCCCAGCCATGAAAATGAAGTCGCCGCGTTTTAAGAAACTTGTGTAAGTCTCGTTGTAAGAGTTCGAGACAGGCCTGTTCGTTATACGAGCAGGTTTTTTTTGATGAGAAAATAAACAACACGTTACTCACTTCTCATTTCTATTTTCTCCATCTTCTCTATACTGCATCTCTTTATGTATACGCAGGCATGGAGTCCATCGAGTTCATAGAAGAGATACATAGTCTCATTGCCACACAACGAAAGGCTCAGCCAAAGCTCGTGCCCATCATACGATGAGCAACTGCTACCGGCAAATCTTCCCTCGCCATTACGCTGGCGGAGCATTTTCCGATTGAAATTATTTCTGCAGATAGTAGACAAATCTATCGTGGTATGGATATCGGTACTGATAAAGTAGATCAGAAAATAAGATGCCGCATACCACATCATATGATAGATATCGTTGCACCCGACCACATCTACACCGCAGGAGAGCGAAAACAAGACGTTCTCAAACTCATTCCCGAGATACATGCACGTGGTAACATTCCGGTTATCGTAGGATGAACAGGACTCTATATAGATATGCTCTACAAAAATTATGCGATGCCAGATATCCCTTCTCAACGAGAACGAAGAGAGGAGATGCAGGCCCACGAAGCGCAATCTCCCGGTCGATTGCATGCACAACTCGTGATCAAGGACCCTGCAGAAGCCCACAAACATCATCCCCACAGTCTCAGGTATATTCTCAGGGCGCTAGAAATTATCACTTTCACCGGCAAGACCAAAACAGAGCTGACCTACGAACAGCCCGTCGATTATCCCTTGTGTATGATTGGATTGTGGAGAGAAAAAGAAGATACCAACCATCGCATCAACCTCAGAATCAAACAGATGCTCGAGCAAGGACTTATCGAAGAGGTACAACGTTTATTGGATGCTGGGTATACGCTCGATCACCAATCCATGCAAGGTATCGGCTACAAAGAAATCGTCCTGCATCTCCAAGGCACTTACTCTCTCGAAAAAGCAATAGAATTCCTCAAACGCAACTCGCATCGCTACGCCAAACGCCAAAGATCACGATGTAGAAGATACATCATCGATAGCAAAACCACCCCAAAAAGGGACGTATCCTATCATGTTTTTACACTAGCGTAAGCAAACTCTGAAAAACGCTCACTACCTTTTGTTGAGGGCACGATTGACCAAACTCAATCCTACTACCAAACAGATGATGCCCCAGACAAACTCTCGGAGCAAAATGAAAGCGATGATAAGCAGAATAATACCTCCTACAAGCCCAACCCAAGAAAGATCATTGTTGGCAGAAGAGGAATGTCCATGTTCGTGTGACATGATGAATGAGCATTGATAAAAAGAAAAACTTAGCTACTATCTAGTCAAATACAGTGAGAAATGCAAGTGCACTCTCAGCTGTATACACATTTCACTTACTTGGCATCTTGATGAGTGTACTACGTGAGGACATCCTCAATCGTTTGGATATTGTTGATCTCATCTCCAGATATACTTCGCTCAAAAAAGTGGGGAAAAACTGGGTGGGGATTTGTCCTTTTCACAAAGAAAAGACACCCTCTTTTACGGTTGCCGAAGACAAGCAGATATTCAAATGTTTCGGTTGTGGCAAATGAGGAAATGCAATTACTTTTCACATGGAAATAGAAAAAATCGACTTTCGAGATAGTGTGCAACTGCTTGCCAAAGAGGCAAATCTCGATATCACCACCTATCAAAACGATCCCGTTGCCAACGCCCAAGGACAAGAACTCAGAGAGAAAATCAAACGTATGAACAAACAAGCACAAGCTTTTTTTGTCGCGTCACATACGCCAAACAGTGTTGGCTATCAATATTGTACCGCCACCAGGAAACTCTCCGCCAAAACTATGGAGACCTTTGGTATCGGCTATGCACCAGACAACCACTATGATCTGATCCGTCATCTCAACAACTATGGACGATCAGGAGCAGACATCATCTCAGCAGGTCTCGGCAAACAAGGCTCGAGCGGTGATCTCTATGGATCTTTCAAACACAGAGTCACCTTCCCGATTTTTGATCATATTGGGAATGTGGTAGGATTTGGGGGGAGAGCATTGGGAGCGGATCAAACTCCCAAATATCTCAACACGCCTGAGACCTCACTGTATGACAAATCATCTGTATTGTATGGGCTCTTCCAAGCCAAGAACCATCTGCGCGACTATCCTTTTTTGATTTTGGTAGAAGGCTATATGGATGTGGTTTCACTCCATCAAGCAGGATTACCCATTGGTGTTGCACCATGTGGTACAGCACTTACCTTGCCACAGCTCAAGCTCATCAAAAGACATACCGACCATCTCATTTTGAGTTTCGATAATGATCAAGCAGGACGAGAAGCCACACTCAGAGCGCTCAAGGTGGCGTATAGTAGTGATGTCTTCCCTCGTATTTTGGCCAGTCCGGCGGAGTACAAAGATGTCGATGAATGGAGTAGGGCAGATAGCAGCATCGCAGAACTCATAGCAGACCCTACCAAATATACCCACGAATGATTTACCTATGTGTGTTCGCAACTTGCACAACGTTTGGACATCAGCAATCCTGTAGAAAGAAAAAAATTCACCAATCAATGTTTTGAACTCCTGACCAAAGTAGATGATATGAGTATCATTCATCTCTACCTCGGACAAATGGCTACCCAACTCCATTTGACGTTGGATCTCCTCGTAGAACAGTTCAAACAATTTACTCGTCAACTACCGCGTACGGTGGGTAGTCCAACGACAAACATACCACAGAGTTCGGTCAGGCAGCCATCGCCACATCATCTTATTGCTGCTTTATGTGAGACAGATTTTTTTGCAGTCTATCATCCTACTTCAGAACTCACCATGCTCCTGAATGTCCTGCAAGAAAGTTTGTCACTGTTGGCTATCCCACCAAGTGCCGTTCCCACCCAAGAAATCAAAGAGGCGCAACTCCGACGAGAACAACAACTGGATAGTTTACCTATGGCAAAACAACAAATTGAACTGGTACGTTTTTTGCGTGGACAACTCCATGTCACCAAACAAGATATTCTTCGCAACAAACAACTCACCCCCACCCTCAAAGATCAGCTGATGCTTCGCTACAAAGAAGTAGAGAAAAAATAGAAAATAACAAATATCTAGTTTGTCAATCAAAAAGATACTGGTTTGGGCATCAAACTGGCTATTTTTTGATGTGCAGATACAATGAGATTGTCTTTAGTAGCCGGCGTCGATATGTTCTCACCATTGATTGATATTCAGTGACTTACCTGGGCCTATCCCGGAACAACCAAAAACATCTTTTCACATCTCTTCTTGAGTATCAATAAAGACGATTTTTGTTTCGTGGTCGGAAAGTCAGGTATTGGAAAAACAACACTGGTCAAATTCCTCATCAGACAACTCCAACCACCGATGAGGATGATCTATCACAAGAAAGAGGACATTGCAAGATTCACCCCCTGAGAAGTACAACGTTATAGAAAAAGAATCGGTGTCATCTATCAAGACTACAAACTCATTGACCGAAAAAATGTAGCTGACAACATTGCCTATCCTCTCGAGATAGCAGGGATAGAGCATAGTCTACGCACCTCCAAAGTAGCCATTATTGCGGAACAATTGTGACTCACGGACAAACTGACAACCGGTATTCATCAATTGAGCTGAGGTGAAAAACAAAGAGTAGCCATCGCCAGAGCGCTCGTGAATGATCCTGAATTTATTATCGCAGATGAAGCCACCGGTAATCTTGATCGAGAAGCTTCACAAAAAATTGCTGACACACTCATCGGTCTCAATAGAGCAGGCAACACCATTGTATGTATTACGCATGATAGAGAACTCATTGCCTACGTCCAACGTCAACAACCGATCAAAATTGTCGAACTCCATCCATAATTCTTTTACCTTCCCAAACCCTTGGTATCATGAGTGAAAAAGCATTAGCAAACAAATTGAGAATTGCGCTCCTTGATCAGATTGCAACGGTTGATCTGCCAGGATTCTTGTTTGAGCATCTTGATCAGCACTTAATTGAACTCAATTATTTCAAGCTTTCCAATCTCTACAACAATCTCGGCAGGTTCACTACCTACCTCAAGCAGGTTGCCAAAGATTACGTCGTCTATGTCAAAAAACATAATCCTCAATTTCCCAAAGCGACTACCAAGCTCTCTGTTTATGAACCTTTTTTCAACAATCAACTCTTCAACGAAGGGTATGTCATGCATTTTTCTCCAACCGATTTGATCAAAATGACAAGCATTTATAGTGTGACCTGTGTACTCACCATGAAAGAGTATATCCACAGAAGAGTATTCAAAAAAACCGTTACCACCAAGACAACCACCAAGAAGACACAAGCATAAGCTTTTTTGGTTATTTGCAACTTGCAACTTTGTCCGAAAAAAGTACTCTGAGGGGTGCTTTTTTTTGTTACCCTCACCCCTCCCCCTCTCCCAAAGGGAGAGGGAGTATTTGTTTATTTGTTTATTTGTAGTATGTCCTCATCTCCTCTCATAGAAAAATATGCAACCGTAATCCAAGAAGAAATTAACGTCAAAGAAATAGGTGAGATTGATGCTCAACTGACTTTTTCAAGAGTGTTTGTCCCCTTGGGTAACAAGCTCTCTGAGCAGTTTGGCAAGGACACGGGACAAATAATTGCAGCAGCTAAACAAGGCAATGCCACGCTCCAGGTCGATGGAACCTTATCCGTCACCAACTGAACATCATCTTGGACTCTTCCTGCAGACGCTTTTGAAACCAGATATGAAGGAATTGATCTCAACACCCATTGGGTAGGGCAGGGCGTTGTTGTCACCCTAGACACAACCATCACCCCCACCCTCAAACGTGAAGGTATTGCCCGTGAACTCTCTAGAGCCTGCAATCAACTCAGAAAAGAAGCCAATTATCGCATAGATGAAAGAGTCGCTGCATATATGACTACAGACAGTACTGAACTCCAAGAGACCATAACCAATTACACCGATTTCCTCTGTACAGAGGCACTCCTGAGCTCACTGACTCTCGGCACATGAAGAGGCGAAATCACGCAAACCATAGAACTTGAGGAGGGGAATATAACTATCACCCTCAAACGCTCATAAATACGTAGTCTTGCGAGTATTTTTGTATTGACATACACTCACATTTATATATAAGAAATATCCATTCTTCGTTTTTTTTATTATTCCCCATGAAATTACATACCAACCTCAGTTGATTTCATGCCCGTATCATGGGACAATCTTCACCCCAAGAACGTGTTTTTTTTGAAGATAGAAAATTTGCAGAAAAACAGTACGATGCCATCAATGAAAAGCTCTTGCTAACCACCAAAAAGACGTCACATATTGCAGTAGACACGAGTAACATTCTCAATTTCTTTGAACACTATAGATTTTCCAATGAAGAAAAAGCATCTCTCCACGAGAACTTTTTTTGGTCGTTTGATTCTACCATAAATCATATTGATCAGATGATGGTCTCACTCAGAGCACAACTCTATGAAGAGCAAGAACTCATACATTATATAAAACAGCTCTTCGAAGATATCCATCAACACCATGCAGAACGTCTTTTCCCTAGTTTTGAGACCGTGAGACGTATCCTTTTTGACAACCCTGATATTGCTACCTTCAAAGCAGCTATAGACAAGGCATTTCCTCTCATTAATCTCAGTCATGGTTCTCGTCAATCAGTTGATTTCCTAGTTTCTCCCTTACATTTTGAAAGCTACAAAAGTATCTTTTTTCTGTATAAAATTCGAGAATCAGCGCTCATTATCTTCCACTATGATCGTAGACAAGAAGACCAAATCGACGGCTATCTCAAATATATGGGTAAACAAGATGACTCGCTCACTCGAGAAGAAAAAAAAGAGCATTTATGCACACGTATCGATAGCACGCTACAAGAATTTATCGATTTTTTTCTTCCCAAAGTTTGAAATAAGGTAATTACTTCACCTGACATTCAAAAGTATATTTCGTCTACTTCTGTCCAATTAAGTTCATCCTTCAGATTCAAAACAGAGGCATCCAAAATCAGAAAAACACTTCTCAGAAAAGAATATCCGAATCAGATCTACGACTACACAGGAGCATACTTTTTGATAAACTTGCCCGAACTAGAAGCACTTGCATCACAAGATCTTCCTCAGAAACTTGCCGAACATGTCCAACAAACCATCTTTACGCTCAAATATGAAATTGCACAAGAGCTGATTGCGTATCTTCCTAGTTTGCTTGGTAACTATGCAGATTCCAAGACGAGAGTAAGAGCATATCTCGGTAAAGGACATACGCCAAATGACAGTAGCAAAGACTATCAAGCACTCCATTTCTCATTCTTTAAATTTGTCGTAGATGACTATCCATTTGATATTCCGCTAGAATTTCAACTCGTCCTCGACTATGGAAGTCATGAGACCTTGAGAGCGAATCAATTTGAACGCCTCTCTGAAATGTATTATCAACAAGCAACGATGGAGCAAGTGGTGAGAGAAGAAGTCAAATATCAAATTGATCCGAGCAAAGAAAATTATATTAAATACAGCAAGTACAATACCAAAGCACTCAATCCTCACAAACTTCACCAAAAGTGATATATTGAAGAGATGCAAGATATTTTTAGAAAGCAAAATACAAGTTCACATCTCGTAGATTTGTATACCAAGTGTGATGTATATTTGTTTCAACAACTCTTTACCTACGAGAAAAATATCTTTGATAGAAAGGTCACGGGGATGACCGATGAAAAAATGATTCACCTGTTTGGCAAAAACAAACTCTCCTTTGTCAAAAGTCAGATTCCGCACTTCGCCATTCGTATCCTCCAAAGAGAGTATGATTATATTATCAAACCACTGCAAGATAAATTGAACCTACTTGCTAGTAGATATGATCCAAGCAAATCCCATCAGATCACTCCAGCTGAAAAAGTAGGCAGTACCGCACAAAAGAAACTAGACATCTTGAAACGTTATGTTCTGCAAATCAAGGAGCACTATCATATACAAACACGCTAAATCAAGCTATTTCTATTGATTCAACACGTAGTGAGAACTGTATCATTTTTTTGACAATTCTAGGCATTTTCTATATAGTTATGAAGGAACAAAACAGTATTTCCTTTTATGTACTTTGCCTGTATGAAAGCCCCCGGTAAACAGATTCTTGAGGTAGTTGATATACAAGCTATAGAGCCAAATTTGGTGTTTTTGGCATTGTTGCCAAGGGCTATGGCAGAGAAAACACAAACCATTGCCTTTGGTGGCGAGGAAGACCACATCTTTGTATTGACAACAAATAATTTTCCGACATTATATCATCAAACCATCGATAAACTGCAAGCACTAGGCTATACGTGTAGCCCTTACTTCACGGATACTGCCGGTATGCAACTTGCCTTGGCACGATATGATCGTCTCGAAAAACAAGAAAAAGATCAAGTAGAGCAGTATCAATACGCTCATCACGTAGGAGGAGAAGAAGCAATTGCACTTATCAAAAAAGCATATAAGCAAAAAGATGCGCTCAATGAGGGGGCTTTTATTGATGAAATTCTCAGACTGAGCTACCAAGCTGGTGCATCAGATGTCCACTTCCAAGCCGAGGAAATGGGGATATTTATGCGTTTGAGAAAAGATGGTGTGTTGCATACGATTATTATGTTCACCCATCAGGAGTTTCAAAAGTACCTCATGAAGCTCAAATATATTGCAGGCACCAAGATGAATATCATCGACATCAACCAAGATGGCAGATTTGATTTTGTGGCAGAAAGAGATGGCCAAAAAAATAAAATAGACGTTAGAGTTTCTGTCATGCCGGGCTTGAGGGGGGAAAGCATGGTCTTGAGATTCCTGGATCCCAACAAAGGCATCATGTCCTTGGAAGATCTCGGTGTCCAAGCACACAATGTTGCTATTATCAAAGAAAAGTTGAGTCGTACGGTTGGTTTGATTCTGGTAACAGGACCAACAGGTTCTGGTAAAACAACCTCTGTCTACTCGATGCTCAATATGATCAATGCTCCCGACAAGAAAATAATCACCCTCGAAGACCCTGTCGAATACGAACTTCCGGGTATAGAACAATCACAAATAAATGAAAAAAAAGGCTATACGTTTGAAGAAGGTCTCAAAGGTATCCTGAGACATGATCCAGACATCATTATGGTAGGAGAAATTAGAAGTTATGAAAGTGCACAGATGGCAATCAATGCAGCACTTACCTGACATTTGGTCATTTCCACCTTGCATACCAACTCAGCAGCAGAAGCAATTCCTAGGCTCATAAACATGGGCGTTAAACCCTTTATGCTTGCAGCAGCTTTGAGTCTTGTCATTGCACAAAGATTAGTTAGGAAAGTGGCACATGCAGAGCAAAAGCCAGCTCCCAGGTCAGTTGATGCTGCTATTAAATCAGTGCTTCAACGCATTCACAAAGCACATCCACATATGGAATTACCCTATGAGGGAACAATTCCTGTGCCTGTTCAAGGTGAAAAAATAGGTGATGATGGCTATGCAGGGAGAGTAGCAGTGATGGAAACATTAAATATCGACGAAACGATCAAACATGCAATTATGGAAAATATGCCAACCGATCAACTCTTGGAGCTTGCCCTCAAACAAGGCTATCTGACTATGGAAGATGATGCCTACCTCAAGTTGATTGCCGGCGTCACGAGTATGGAAGAAATCAAAAGAGTGCTCTAAAAAAACATAAAAGCAGACTTTTTCATTTGCATTTTAACTCGAGAATGCATATATACAAGAAGTACTCTTTCATACATTCGTCTTTTAATTTGACCCCCACATACGTATGGCAACTGACAAAACTATCACTTTGAAAACTGAGTTCACCAACATCACTCCCGCTCTCCAAGCAGATCTTGAAAAACTTGCCTGGGAACATCTCGAAAAATTCCGCAATAGTTATTTCAAATCTATTCTCAAAAAGACCGACGCTCAGATCAAAGTTAGGTTTCTCCTTGCGAAAAATAAACAAGACAAATATGAAGGCAAATTCCACGCAGACCTAGATGGAAATGTTTTCAATTGGGAGAATGATGTACCCTTCAAGGAGCCAATTGATGTACTCAATCACTCCTTCAAACATCTCAAAGAATCACTGACAGACTAACTTCACGATCTGCCATGCACCACCAAAATACTTGTTGCAATCGGACTCATTTTCTCTATATTTAGGCAAGCACGTATTTTTAATGTTTCCTCATTTTCCACTCATGACAGGAACTACTTTTTTGACCAAACAAGGATATGAAAAACTCGTCGAAGAACTCCGTCTCCTCAAGGACGAGAAACTTCCTGCAGTACTCGAAAGACTCAAAGAAGCTATTTCTCAAGGTGATATTTCAGAGAATGCAGAGTACGACACCGCAATGTCTGAGAAGGAACTTATTGAAGGAAGAATCTCAGAGATTAGCGCATCCTTAGATCATGTAGAAATTATTGAGCATAAGCAAGACGGTGAAATTAGATATGGTTCCAAGGTGAGTTTCGTAGATGAAAAAGAAAGAGAGCATACGTATACTATTGTAGGAACGGGTGAAGTAGACATCTTAGCAGGGAATATTTCCTTCCAATCACCTTTGGGTACTGCACTCAGAGGCAAGAAAAAAGGAGATGTCGTACAAGTCAAAGCTCCCAACAAGAAGTACTCTGTCAAGGTTACCAACGTTCGCTAACCAGCGTAGATGATCAACAGCGATGTCCCTCGAACAAGCATACCTTCTCGTCCCGGTGTTTATGTGTTCAAAACCGCTTGAGCACAGATTTTGTATATTTGAAAAGCAAAGCAACTCAAAAAAAGACTCCAACATTACTTTACTCCAAGTTCTGTGTGGAAGCAGGATATGGTCGCCAAAGCCAAGTATATAGAGTGGTTCCCGGTTTCTAATGAACAGGAAGCGCTTATGCTCGAGCTCCAACTACTCAATACCCATCAACCTCCCTTCAATAATCTTATTAGGGGAGACAGTAGCTATTTCTATCTCAGACTCAATCGTGAGCCATTTCCTCGCATTGAACTCACCAGATACAAAAAGAACGACCGTGCGGAATACTTCGGCCCCAAGCTCCGAAAACGTGATCTCAAGCAATTGCTTCAGTTGCTCAGGCATCTCTTTCAATGGAGAGGATGTGGACAGGTCCAATTCAAAAAATGAGTCGTGTGCAGCGATTATTTTTTTGGGCTCTGTGCAGGGTGGTGCGTCTACCAAAAACAGACGGACGCCTCAATAGAGGCCAACCGTCGTCTAGGGGTTAAGCAGATACTGACAGCTGATGAAGCTACAGAACGCTATGAGCAATTCCGTACCCTATTGAGAGCCTTTTTCACGGGCAATACACATCCTATTGAACAATACATTATCGCTGAAATAGAGCTAGCAGTTGCACAAGAACATTTTGAGCGAGCCGCCAAGCTCAGAGATATCTACCAGATGATTACGGGGCTAAGCCAACAACAACAGATCATTCTCGATCAATCCAAAACAGGTATTTTTTCACTGATTGAACAGCAAGGTAGTCACTGGCATATCGTCGTCATTCGTTTGTATGCGGGCAAGATCGTGGATATTATCACCAAAAGAGAGTTATTAAGCGATTGTGATATTGAGGAACTTATGCTTGCGATGACGCAAACATTTGGTTTTCAACTCACTACACTGGCACAGGAAAACTCCTGGCTGGTCTATGGATGTAACGGTAGACCGTATGCACAGCGTCATCTCAAACTCCTCCATGCGCATGCATCACAATTTTTGGACGCCTTTATAACAGGGGGAAGTGATCAGCCCAACACCTTACCTCGTCTCCTTGCGCAACTCCAAGATGACTACCAACTTACTACCTATCCCAGGCATATTGAAACACTTGATATCTCTCACAGTAGCGGACAAAATGCGGTTGGAGGGCTAGTTTGTTTTGTCGATGGCAATAAACATCCTAGTGGCTATAGGCGCTTTCGTATCAAACTTGCCAAAGGAGGGGACGATTATGGCGCTCTCCAAGAGGTCTTGGAGACAAGGTTTGGATTACACGGGAAAAAATGAAAAGCACCTGATCCAGCACCAGACCTCCTCATTATTGATGGAGGAAAGTGACAACTCAATGTCTGCGTCACCCTAGCTAAGCAATTCCCTGTATTTGCAAAGCTTCTCACGACCATGTCTATCATGAGTATCGGAAAATGAAAAGCGAGACAACGCAAAGGGAAAAGACAAGGAGAACAAGAAATTGTCTATAGACTTGCTGCAGATCTTTCCGTCACATCATCTCCCTTGGGAAGACATCATCTAGATCATCTGCTCACCAATATGAGAGATGAAGCACATAGATACGCAAATGCCTATAGAAAAGTACTTAAGCGTACGGAGTTTGCTACTCCTGCACCTCGCAAAATGGCTATCCCTTGAGCTTAAATAAACCAAAAAAAATATGATTATAGTGTTGCAAAGTGTCATTAAATGACTACAACCGAGCATCACTTTATTTTTTATTGTTCACCGTTATGAAAAAGAACTTTTGGTTGCTAAGTATTGTTGTAATGAGTATCTTGATACTCCCAGGTTGTTTTAAAAAGAATACACCCGCTCCTATGGATGACACAACTCCAGATCAAGCAAACACAGCAGATGCTGGTGTTGATGCTAATGTTGTTGCTGCAGGCGACACAATCAAAGTAAATTATGTTGGTAAATTTGAAGATGGTAAAGTATTTGACACGAGCCTCGAAGCAGTAGCTAAAGAAAGTGAACTCTACAATGAGTTGAGAGAATATACACCGCTTGAGTTTACCGTTTCCGCAGGACAAATGATTCCTGGATTCGACAAGGGAGTTGTTGGAATGAAAAAGGGTGACAAAAAAACTATCAATATTGCACCAGCTGATGGCTATGGTGAAATCAGAGAAGATCTCGTACAAAAACTACCCCTTAGCGGTTTCCAAGGTGCAGGTATTGAGCCAAAAGTTGGTGAAACCTACAACTTCCAAGTTGCACAAGGTACTGTTTTGAAAATTGAAGGAGAAGAAGTTACTATCGACTTCAATCATTTCTTAGCTGGCAAAACATTGGTCTTCGATGTTGAGATTATAGATATTATGAAAGCTGGTACAGCTCCACAAGCACCTAGTGCAGTATTGCCTACTGAGCCTACCGCGGCTGAGACAGGTGCTGCTGCTGAGACAGGTAGTGTAGCTACCGGCAACTAAGCGTGTTTATTTCTTCTAGACGACAGTCATGTTGCAAAAAATTATACTAGGCATCTGCGTCTATACGATACTTCTCTTTGTGATAGTGAAGCGGGGAGGAAGCGTTGACTTCCTTCCTCTCATCATCACACAGGGGAACACCGTTAGTCAACTAGGTTTGTATATTGGCTTGTGAGCTTTGCTTTGGGTCGTCTACAATGTGTTGAGACCTGTAGTCAAAATGTTTACCTTGCCCATCAATCGACTTACCTTGGGTATTGCTCATATCTTGCTCAATATTGCCTTCATCTATATCTTCCCGCACGTAGTTGCTTTATTCCCGCGAGAAGTACAGATAGCCGTTGGATCATTTATTGAAGTAATTGTCTTGTGTATTATCTTGTGGATAGTGTGACTCTTGCTTTAGTTATGTGTGTATGTTGCTATGAAATTCTTCTTGTTATTTATGGGCATTCTGTTTATCATTGCAATCGTCGTCTTGTACTTCCAGCTCTTCACCGGGCCTTCTGCGATGATTCCCTTTTTCACAGCACTTATTGATATCAAACAGTTTACCATATATATTATTTTGCTCGCCTTTGGCGCTGGGACCTTTCTCACCATTAGTATTCGCTGATTTATCTCTTCAAATGATAGTATAGATGACGACTTTAACTTATAATCTTTCAAGACATCAAGCGTCCGACAAACTTGGTATTTCTACGAGAACAATTGATAGATATATCAAAGGAGGCAAATTGAGTTACAAAAAGATTGCCAACAAAATTCTCTTAGCCGACCAAGAAATCCATCTTTTGGCTGACGAATTTGCATTGCTTCACCAACAAGAAATGCAAAGTGAAGTAGTCAAAGACAAAAGTGTAGGTATTCCTATGAACAAACTTGCTACACCTACACAAACCAGCAGTTCAGAAACGGGGAGTGCAAATATCAAAGAATTTGTCCAAGTACTCCAACAAAAAGATCGCACGATCGAAGAGAAAAACCAGTTCATCTTTGCCTTACAGCACAAGATAGGGGAGTTGGAGAGTAAGTTACAACAGACCATTGCTCTCCCCGACTACTCCAAAGAAAAAGATACTATCATGCATACCATGCAAACACTCGAACTCGAAAAACAAGATCT
>CAZWFZ010000005.1:0-3730 GCA_964633455.1 uncultured Candidatus Peribacteria bacterium
AAACGGCTTAGTTGTACTGTTTTAAGATGGATTGTCAAGCAGTTGCAAACAAATCATCACAAGTTTTAAGAAAGTCAAATAACTAGGTATGAAGCCATAAGTTAGCACATTTTTTTCAGTTGGGATTGCAATTTCAGAAAAAATCCGTATAGACACCATCTTACTACCCACCTTTTCACCGTTACAAAGCTACTTACCCATTCTGGGACACAACTTTTTGAATTCCTTCATTGTATATGACTTTGCTTTCACAGTTAGCAACCTTATTTGACCCTACTACTCTCTCTGTACACATCATACAGGGTCAACCATTGGTAGCCAAAAAATGAAAGCCTGGATGATGGAAACTCACTCCTCTAGAAAATAAACGAGAAAAAAGTGAAATTGAGCATTTTCTCGCACAACTCACACGCTCGATACACGAACATCCAGATAGCTTTATGGAAATCGAAAGAAAACACTCCTTCGTCTATCAAATTGGAGCGTATAGAATTGTAGTCGTACTCCCTCCTGTGAGCAAGCTCCCTGAGATTACCATCGTCAAACAACTCGTACAACTCTCCCTCGACAAGTATGAACTTACTCCTGATGTCCTCACCTATCTACTCGAGCAAGCCAAAGGCATCGTGATAGCAGGGGCGCCGGGGGAAGGGAAATCAACGTTTGCACAAGCATTCATCGCCAAGTTAGCTGATCAAAATGTGGTCATCAAAACCATCGAGGCGCCCCGTGATCTTATTGTCCCTCCCTGAGTGACGCAATATAGCTTTGGACATGCATCACACAATGAAATTAGAGATATATTGTTGCTCTCCAGACCTGATTATAGTGTCTATGATGAGATTAGAAATCGTGAAGACTTCGAGCTCTACAAGGATTTGAGACTGACCGGCATTGGACTTATTGGGGTCATGCATGCAACTGCTGCGATAGATAGTATCCAAAGATTTCTGTCCGCCGTTGATTTGGGTACATTGCCTCAAGTGATTGATACCGTAGTCTTCATTCGTTGAGGGCGTGTTGAGCAGATACTGAACCTACACCTCACCGTCAAAACGCCCTGAGGCATGGTGGGAGATGATTTAGCTCGTCCTGTGGTGATCGTGAATGATATGGTCACCAAGCAACCACTCTATGAGCTCTACACCTATGGAGACAATACGGTGGTGATGCCTATCAGTGCTACTACAGCCTCCTGATGAGCCACCAATGTGATTGCCACCTATGCGAGTCAAGCACTCGAATCCAAAATACAACAACTCCTGGGGGTCACCTGTGTCGTAGAGGTCAAGTGACCACAAAGCATTGCCCTGACCGTCCCTGAAAGTATGATGGGCAGAGTCATTGGCAAGGCAGGTGCCACGATTCAACAACTTGAACGTACACTCAAGCTCAGCATCTCCGTCAAAGAAGCCATGGGCAAACCCCCTGCAGGCGAACATCCCACCTTCACTATCAAAGAGCAAAGGACAGGTGGCAAAAAAAATACCATTGAGCTCATCTTTGGACCGCAATATGCACATACCCAAATGTCATTTATGATAGGAGAAAGCTTAATCCATATGACCACCAACCAACTCGGTATCATTACCTTGAGAAGAAAGAAAGATATTGATGCCTGTCGCAACGGATCACTCCACCTTGTAGCCTAACGTATATATATTTTATTCCTCGACCTTCCGAACCATGAATCATTTCCATAACGCAAAAATTATAGCAACTATTTGACCTGCAATAGACAAGGAGACGGTTTTATCCAAAGTTATCAATCAAATTGATGTGTTTAGAATCAATCTTTCCCACGGTGACGAAGAAACCAAGAAAAAATATATAGACACCATTCTCAAGCTCGATAGTAGCAAAACGGTGATGCTTGATACCAGAGGTCCAGAAATCAGAACTAGAAACAAAGATGAAATCACCCTCAAGAAAAATCAGAAAATCACCATTTCTTTTGCTGAATTTTTCAAACAAGAGACAGGCACACTCTTTATTGATTACCCGAATCTGCATCGTATCGAGGCAGGCACCATCATCTCTATCGACAATGATACCGTCAAGATAGAGGTATTGAGCTCCAAAGAAGGTGATCTCCTAGGCAAAGTAATTCATGGAGGTACTATCTTGATCAATAGAAACGTCGAATTTGAAAATTATATTCCCAAACTTGCCTTCTTGAGCGAGAAAGACAAGAAGCAAATCGCACGATGAGTAGAAAACAAAATCACGGTCATCGCCGTTTCGTATATTAGAGACAAAGAAAATATTGCAACTATCAAGCAGTTCTTAGCCGACATCAACGGCAAAACCGTGAAGATCGTTGCCAAAATTGAGACCAAAGAAGCCGTAGACAACATTGAAGAGATCATCAAATATGCAGATGGGATCAATCTCAATAGAAGCAAACTCACCATTCTCGTAGGTGAAAGAAGAGCTGATGCAACAAAACGCAAAATTATTTCTCTCTGCAATCAGTATGGTAAACCCATTATCATGACTACAGGATTTGAAATCACCGGTGCATCCAATACTGCCAATTGGAAGGTAGTCAAAGAAGAAATTGCCCTCTGAGTCGATGCATTTTTGTTGACCAAAGAAACTGCAGTAAGTGAAAAACAAATCGACTTCGTGACGCAACTCTATGATATGATCAATGATGAGAAAAATGCAGTCCAATCTAACTTTCATCTCAAAGACTTGCATTCCAACGAAGATAATAGTATCACCGACTATATCATTTTCACCGCTTACAGAGCATCCAAAGAGATGACCATCAAAGCCATTATTTGTCCGACAGAGTCTGGCTACACCGCAGCGAGACTCTCCTCACTCAAACCAAATGTACCTATCATCGCTTTCACCAAGAATGACGACTCGTATAGATACCTCAACTTACTGCGAGGGGTCAAAGGCTACAAAATTTCCAACTCATTCGAGTACACCAACATCAAACAGATCGGCAAAGAGATTATCAGAATTCTCTTCAAAGGAAATATCTCCCTAGATGACAAAATCCTGATCACCCATAGTAGTCTCGAGCAAAATATCCCCGGTATGATCAATGGTATGGAACTTTATAAATTCAAAGACATCTAATTGATGTATGCACTTCCTGATATATTCCAGAGCGCAACAAACATTGCCCTCTTTGGCCACAATAATCCTGACGGAGACTGTCTCGGTGCCTGTTTGGCATTTGGATTACTCTGTGAAAAACTTGGTAAACAAGTTACCTATTTCATACCCGATGCACCTAGCTCGCAGTTTGATTTTTTGCCACAGCTTGCCAAGTTTCGTACTGACTTTGCCTATCAAGGAACCTATGATCTCTGTATTTTTTTGGATGTGTGAGGCACCAACAGAGTCGGTAATCGACGACTTAATCAACCCTCCTATTTCACAGATCAGACTACGCTCGTCATCGATCATCATATTTCCAATCCGTGATTTGGGACACACAACATCATAGACACCAACGCAAGTAGCACCTGTGAGATCGTAGGTGAAATCATCACGACGACCTATCCAGCACTTCTCGATGCAGAGATTGCTACTGCTCTCTTTATGGGACTTTCCACCGATACCGGACATTTTATGTTCCCCAATGCAACTGCTATCACCTTTGCATTAGCCAACCGTCTCATCAAGGCAGGCGCTGACAAAGCATCTATTATCGAGCATCTCTACAGAAGCCAATCGTTCGCTAGTCTCCAATGGACGGGTATACTCA
>CAZWFZ010000005.1:3740-24782 GCA_964633455.1 uncultured Candidatus Peribacteria bacterium
ACTCGCCTCACGAAGTCGACCCAAGGTATCCGAAGTCGATATGCAACCAGTGAAGTCAACGCACGTGGACTAGAGCAAGAAAGCGTCGGCGATACGTTTATTTTTCAGATGACCAGTATTGCACATCCTGGTCGATATGCACTTTTCAAAATCATGGACACTGATGCAACCCCACACATCAGATGTTCATTGAGATCCTCACGTGATGAGATCGATGTCGCAGCCCTCGCTGCTCTCCTAGGCTGATGAGGCCACAAGCGTGCCTCAGGTGTCAAAATAAATCTAGATAATCGCACTCCCGAGCAAGCTATAGCAGATACGGTCGCCTTTTTCGACGCGCACTGTGCGGGATAATTTTCAGTCAAAAAAAAGAGAAGGGAAATTCCCTTCTCTGAGCGCTGTTTTTCGTATCAGGTTTTATGATTTTTCAATTTCTTCCAATAAGGCTACTTCCTTACGTATATACGCAAGCTCTCTATTGAGGTTATCAAGATACTTTTTCGCCTCTTCCGTGCGACGTGGAAGTTCCACTTCTTGCCAGTAGGCTCTCAATTGCTCAGGAGACATGTAGCCGTATTTAGGATCACGCTCTTTCCTTAGTTCTGCAATTGGATCTTGTAGTGGGATCTCATCCAGAGGGGATGATGCAATGCTTATCTCATAAATAGCTATTTCCTCAAGCATAGCGAGCCTCACCTTTTTAATGATTGCAGACATATTTTTGAGAAATGTCCTAGTCCGAAAAGCACGCCCTATACTACTTCCAAAGATAGCATACGCTCCATAAATGATGGTTATGGCAAGAAAACTTTTAGAAATTACTTGCACAACCACGAGAAGTACCATCAGAAGCATTACTATCTCTGGAGAAAGTTTTACCCAAATCGGATATGCAGGTAGTGGAAACATACTATTAAAAGTTGCTACTATACGTTCATATAGAAACCCTCTTTGGGCGATTAAACTCCACGGTCGTTCTTTTTGTTCTAGTTCCTGAACTGCTTTCCTCACTTCCTTTACACTTTGGAATTTTTTTTGATTATCCATAATTCTTTACGATTTTTTATTTATATAACAATTTTAAGTTCTTTCATTTGGATACAAATAAATCTGCTGTGAAAGAACGCTATCGCAAATAATATAATAATTTATACTATGATGTCAATATAACTATTCATGCTGAAACATACAAAAAAAGTAGCAGAATTCTGCTACTCCAGGAAGGTCAACGATGACCTTATTTTTTTGTCTTTCGACGAGCAAGTTCTGCGTCGATTTGGATGATTTGCTGTTTCATTGTTCTCCTAGTTCTATGATACAGTAGCATCATCACTACGTACAACAGAACCAAGACAGTCAATAGCGCCTTGAATGCAAATAAGATGCAAACAAAGATCAGAATGAATGTACCAAATGTGATACTAATGGTACCATCACTTTGCACATCCTCCACCAATTTTTTTCTCACCTCCGCAAGCTGCTCATCAGTTGCAGACTTGATAAAGGAGTCATTAATCTCAATTTCAGTTCCTTTTGTTTTACCTTTCAATTGTATATCCATGTTTTAAATTTTTATATTTTTTTATATCAATTATACATATTTAGTCAATATCATTTGCTGATTTGGCTATTTGATCTATCCTGCATTATGAAATACCGTGTCCACATCATCATCGTCTTCGAGGAGTTCAATGATGTTTTGGAGTTTTTCTTCGGTAGCAGCGTCTAAGATGATGGTGTTCTCTGGCATAAACTGCAACTCTGCTTCTTCGATATGTCGTTTGTGTTCTTCAAAATAACGGAGAGTACCGATGAAGTCTTCCTTGGTGGTGATCACGCAGCCACTCCCCTCCTCGAAACTATAATCAAGTGCTGTTGTTTCAAGCACTGCTTCTTCAAAACGTGCTTCATCCAAAGGCAACACTGTTTGCACGACATTGCCTTTGACCGTTGCTTCTGTGACAGTACCATCAATATAGAGCTCTCCTTTTTCGATAAACTGCCAAGCAACAGATCCAGGTTCTCATAAGTTTCCCCCATGCTTGGTCAGCAAAGCTCTGATAAATGATCCCGTCCTCTTGGTATTGGTCGTGAGACATTTGATATAGAGCGCTATACCTCCTGGACCATATCATTCATAGTAGATCTCTACGAGCTCTTCTCCTTCTAGCTTACCAGATCACTTTTCGACGGCTCTTTGAATGACATCTCTAGGGAGGCCTGCTTGTCTCGCCTTTTGAAGGGCAACTGCTAGTGCTGGATTGAGCATAGGATTATCACCATTTCTTGCTGCCATTTGGACAATCTTGCCTACTTTGGCGTAGACCTGTGATTTTTTGCTATCTTGGATTGCTTTACGGTGTTTGATATTATGCCGTTTGCTATGTCAGGCCATGAGAGGGAAATAAGAATTTAGAAATTAGATTTTAGATTCCAGACTCCAGAATATAACATGGTTATTCATCGAAGGTTCCCCCTTTTAGCGAAGTACCCGTAAGGGTGAAAGGCCTCGGTGCCCGTATGGGTAGGGTGGCGAGTGTAACGAGCCGGGGGATTTACGCTAAATCGAAGAATTCCATATTTTCTTTCATCCATTTGAGTTCGACGTCTCCGGTAGGACCATTTCTATTTTTGCGGACGAAGACATTTGCTAAACCTTTCTTCTCGGTATAGGGATCATAATAATCTTCTCTATACAACATGAGTACGGTATCTGCATCTTGCTCGATAGCTCCTGAATCTCTCAAGTCAGAGAGTTGCGGTCTTTTGTCGGGACGGGATTCAAGCGAACGATTGAGCTGAGAAAGTGCCAAAACAGGCACCTTGAGCTCTCTTGCAATTTCTTTGAGTCCTCTAGATATTTCACTAATTTCTTGCACTCTATTTCCTGCTCGCTGATTGCCTGCTCCAGAACTCATCAATTGGAGATAATCGATAACGACAAGGTCCAGTCCACCTTTTTCAATTTTGAGTCTTCTGAGTTTCGATCTCAACTCAGGCAAACTCACTGCCCCCTTGTCATCTATGAAGAGTTGGCAACTACTCAATTTTTCCATAGCTTCCCCCAAATGCGCAAAGTCATCTTCATCAAGCGCACCTCTTGTGATCTTGTGCATTGAAGTACCCGACACCAACGCCAATATTCTATCGACGATCTGCTCAGAACCCATTTCTAGCGAGAAAATACTCACTATCTTCTTGCCTTGTAATGCTGCTCTCATCAAAATATTGAGCGCAAACGAGGTCTTACCCATCGATGGACGCGCAGCGATAATACACAGATCTCCTGGCTTGAATCCTCACAGGATCTCATCCAAACCAGAGAACTTAGAGAAGACTTTGTTGTCTTCAATTTTCTGTGGATTATCAACGAGTTCCATATAGTCTTCAACTCTTTGATTGAGTAAGTCTTTGATATGTTTGAGACTATCTGCTAGGTTTACTTGGGTGAGATCAAAAATCTTCTTTTCGATAGACTCCAAAATACCTTGGACAGGCCCATGTGCGTATACTTCGCCAGAAATCGTCTGACAGGTCTTCAAAATATTTCTCAAAATAGATTTCTCTTTGATAATCTTAGCATACTCACCAGCTACGGTTGGCGTGATCACAAAAGCAGCTAACTCATAGAGATAGTCCTGCCCACCTACCAAGTCTAGTTGTTGTTGTTTGGTCAGTTGATCCGACAAGGTGATAATATCAATAGTTTTACGCGAAGCTCGAAGTGTGGCTAGAGCCTCAAAGACATATTGATGCTCTCTTTGATAGAAATCAGGACTGAATATTTGGAGCGATTCTGCCAAGTACATGACTTCGTTGTCCATCAAGACACAACTCAAAAATCACTTCTCTGCTTCGAGATGATGGGGTGGCAACTTCATATCCTCAATAGTGACCATAGATCTACACGTAAGTAAAAAACACTGTGCACGAGTGTAGCGGTTTACCAGACAACTACAAGGTCGGAGCAGTTTTTTGTGCTAGCTTTGGGTAATCAGCAAGAAAATGGCTTGGTAGAAAGGTTAGAGAGATATTGACTTCTCTTCTCCAGTATGCATATGTTTTATTTTCACGGTCTTAGATTGCAATTCGTCGTTTCAGATGAGGATGAGTTGTGCATATCCTTTCTTCTCAGCATAACTGAAGGCTTTTTGTGCAGTTTTGACTTGCGTACTCAACTCTACGTTGTTTCCCTCCTTTCTCAAACGTATCGCCAAACGAGACGCTTCCAAGGCTACTGAGGTATCAAGTATTTGTACGTATATAGTTGCATTCTCCTTATTCTGAATGGTTTCTAACAATCCCCAACTTTCCAAAAACAATCTCATCGGTTCATCACCTGGTGCACTTCCAATAGCGGGAATTTGTTCTTTGGAGCCGAAAATCTCTGCCAAACCATTGTAACGTCCACCACCAAACATTGCACGATTATTGTCTGGATGTTTATCAAATACTTCAAACACGAGTCCATCATAATAATCAAATCCTCTCATCAAACTGGGTACAAAGGTAATCCATGAGCCATATCATAAGTCGGCCATTTGTTGCATCAGCACCTGCATCTCTGCTATGCTGGTTTGTGTAGCCAAGGCTGGCAATACTTCTAACAACTCAGATAAGCTTGTAGCACTCAAGAATTGGACAACTTGTTCAGTTTGTGCGTTCGATGCACCCAGCTCTATTGCTGTAAATATAAACGCTTCGCGGGACAATTTGTCCCATTTATCCATCAGTCTGATCATATTCGTCTTTTGCTCTGCAGTCAACCCAACTACTTCCAGCAAGAAGTTTTCAATCAAGTGACGGTGATTTATTTTGACCACGAAAGAGTCTTGCGGTGCGTCGAAGGCAAACATAATTTCCATCGCCATCTGCAATGCCTCAAGCTCAGCAAGTTGTGAAGTTTCCCCAAACATATCTATATTAAGTTGTCGAAACTCTCTATTACGGCCTCTTTGGGGTCTTTCGTTGCGATAAAAATTAGCGATGGAAAACCATCTGATCGGTTTACTCAGTGAAGGGTATTTGCTTGCTACCATACGCGTAACCGTTGGTGTCATCTCAGGTCTCAAGGCCAAATCTGAGATCTTCCCCTCTCTATCCGTGATGAGCGTCAATTCAGATCCTCACACATCTTCTCACGACTTCGCTCTCCAAATATCCGCATGCTCAACAAGCGGTCAGAGGTATTCTTCGTAGCCAAAACTCAGGCATACCTTTCTCCAGGTATCGAAAATATGTTTGCGAACTGCAAACTCATCTGGAAATCGATCTTGGGTCCCACGAGGTGGTTGGAGGGAGAGGGACATGGAAGTGAATTAAGAGTTAAGAATTAAGAATTTAGATTTAAGATTTAAGAATTGAGATAGTTGTCATTCTGAGTGAGGCGAAGCTGAAACGAAGAATCCAGGAAACATGCTCACTGGACACTCAGAATGACATAAGTTTACTTCGTTTTTCAATTATAATGTTACAACAATAAGTCCTTTCTCTTCAGCTTTTTTAAGTATGCTTTCACTCTGCGGAGCAAACAAACTCATTGTAGCATCTATCACGAGCAAAGATACAGGATATGCAGGCGTTTGCAACTGCTCTTGTATCTGGAGCCATCCTATGAGTTCATTGCCTCGATCGGGCATTACCACAGGCTCAGTTCCCCACACTTCACCTGTACCAAAAAATACTTCTTCATCAATTTCCTTACGCACAAACTTCTGAAATGCCTGCAACACATATCCCAAGCGTGCTGCAGAAATAAGCTTACGCTCTGGATGATCTATGATGATTTGTCCAGCATTTTTCCACTTATCCGTCCAAGGAATATCATTGATATGGCAGAATTGTTCAAGAAGTTTGATGAATGACACTTGCGACATAAAAAGATAGTAATACATAAAGGCACTTAGTAGATATCACCTCTACTATCAGCATCATAAAAGTAAATGAGCACGGTGGACTCTTGGATTTCATAGAGAAATCTCCACTTCCCAATTCTTAATCTTCGATGATTCATCAATCACTTGAGTTGCTTCACATCGAGTCTCGTATCCATTGGATCCTTAGCCAATATCTCCATCTTATCAAAAAATCTCTTGATGATCTCAGGATGCTTTCATAGAAACTTTTCAACATCTTTGGCAAATATAAGTTTATATCTTTGAGGCATAGGTAGCTTTGAGTTCCTCTAAAGAAACAGTTTGATTCTTGATTTGCTCTTCTTTTGCTTTTTTGTATGCATCTTTGTTTTTGGTAGTGATCTGTGTTCGCTCAGGATCAAATGCAAATGCGTCAGCAATATCCTTGAGCTTTTCATACTCATCACACGTGAGAAGTACCGCTCTCGGTTTATTGTTCACAAAAATATACTTACTCCCCTCTTTCGTCAAAGAAGTAAGTACTTTCTGCCGATGAGTTCTCAGGTCAGAAATAGAAACTACTTGCGATGCAATCATGAGAGTAATAGTTAAATATAATAAATTCATTACAAATATATACTTTTTTTGTAAGAATGCAATGAAAAAGTATATGCAAAAAATCTCTCTATGTGCATAATCATACTGTAACAGTATATTCTACAAACCCTTGATTAAACTACTGATATTTGCATCCTTCTCATCTTGGATTTTTTGTTTTTCGACTGCGGATTTTTGCGCTACTCCAGAAAGATGATCATCAATACTCTTGAGTAACTTTTCAGCTACTTCTTTCGCGTTTGAAGGCACTTGATCATTAATAAATAGCTTATAAGAATTATCTTGCCACTCCTTAGGATTAATTTTAATATAGAATTTGATCACTCAATTATCACTTTCCAAGGTACATTTTGTAACTCATGCGAGGGAACCTTCTCCAATCGTTCTAATCAGGTTGTTACGGTTTCGAATAAGAAAAGAATTTTTTGTAATGGTCAATGACATTCAATTTTCTAATGTTGCACTATAGTTGTCTGATTCAGAGTTTCTTAATTTCCTATAATTTTCAATAATATGAGAAGCAATGTTAACTTGCTCCAGTGAAAGTCATTGGTATGGTCAAATCTGCTCGTTATACAGCGCCAGAAGACTTTCTTGATCGTTAGAAACTCTTTTTGAGGGAGCTTCAGAGCCTCAAGCTTCAATAATTTCGTTCATCTTCAAGGATAAAAAGTAAAATCTATTTATTATATACATATAAAATAATATGTCAAATTTATTGAAGGTATTCTTTGCTCTTATTGAACCATCACTATTCCACCACAACTTGATAGTCTACGAGTACAAAGGGCGTTTTGTCTCCTACATAAGGAAGAAATCCTCGAAATTGCCTCTGTGACAAATACATTGCATCATCTTGATGCAAATATGCCTCTTGCTCCGAGGTTTTGCGCAGATATGCCTGCATATGATCATATCACAAGATAGTTCTCGCATAGAGATACTCCACATACCCATATACCTGCAACAAACAGAATGTTTCAAGCATTTGGTAGTGATGGACCGTTTCGTGACGTAGTCGCGACTCATTCATCGGATGTTCCTCCCATCTCAGGATTACAAAAGGGAAAGGTGCAGCTGCCTTGGCTGTTTCTTTGGGAAATCAACCAAGTACAGAAATAATATTCATCAAACGTTCACTGTGGATTACTATGGGTCTATACGGGACTTTTGCTATGATAAATACAATAAACAATACACTTCGTATGATCAGCACACTCCACAAAACTCTGAGAGATCGTGTTTTGATTATTTGGAATAGATGATGCATGAGCTTATGAAAACCTATTACCTAAAATACTACTGTACTCTGACACTGTGCATCATATTTCGCTTGTCCGCCAGGTGTAGGATACTGGCCCGTGATGCATCCCATACATATGTCTCACGTGTCTACACGAAGCGCTTCAGCTAATCCCTCATGAGAGATATACTGAATACTCTCTGCATGCAAATAGGTAGCTAGATTTTGGAGCTCTTGAGCGGTTGGACGTAACTCATCTTGGAAAAACTGCGGAGCTATAAGCTCTTTCTTGCCAGCAATATTGATGCCATAAAAACACGGCGCGACGATAGGAGGTGAAGGGATTCTCAAATGTACTTCAGCTGGCTCATAAAATTCCCTAAACGAGTGCACCAAATGCTCCATAGTGGCTCCTCTCACAATACTATCATCCATCAATACGACAATTTTATTTTTGATATGGGGAATAAGCTGTTCACTGAAAAGATATTTTTCTTGAATCATTTTTGCTCTTTTTTCGTCAGTTTCTATGAACGTTCTCTTGGCATCAGGGTTTTTGATAATAGCAGGAATATGCGGAACATTCATCATATCGTTATATCATTTGGCAGAATAATAGGCGCTTGCCGGGACATCTACTACTACGGTATTCTTTTCATCAAAGCGATGCATATCATGTTTTGCGAGCTCTTGTCCCAATCTATATCTATGTGCATTGGAGGGAGTTCACCACAAAAGCGTCATAGGATTGGCAAAATAGACCGCCTCGAAAAAGCAACGACTCTTTACGATCGGTTGCAATAAATCCATAGTTTGATGTTGGATAGATTGGAGTTTTGGCGAGACCTGCACCATCTCACCAGCTTTCATAAACGTTGGGTTTTCCAATCCCATTTTGAAGAGGACAGAGCTTTCGCTAGAGGCAACAAAGAGCTTTTCATTTTGCGCAAAAGCAAGCGGGCGAAATCCCCATCTATCCTTGGCAAGTGACACATTCCCCTCTTGCGCTAGGAGAATCATATTACAACACCCATCTACGCGATCATTGATATGCTCTAAGATAACTTTTTGATCACCTATTCATGCATCAAACTGTTGTTGAATCATAAGTTTGAGTACTTCAGTATCCAAAAGCGGTTGTTGTTCAGTGAAATACCCTTGTTGCGTAAGTCCATCAGCGAGTTCCGGCGCATTGACGATATTACCGTTGAAAGCAAATGCATATCTCGGTGAAGCGCTCGTTTCTTCAAAAGGTTGTATATACTTGGGTTTGTAGCCATTTCAACCACTCGTAGGATATCTAGCATGACTAATGAGCGCGGTGACTTGACCTGAAAATTGATTTATTCTAGCTACGAGGTCTGGGGTAATATCGGGAAATTTGAAAGTACTTATCTGTCCATCCTCGCAACGCAGTGATAATCCATAGCCATCTTGTCCCCTATTTTTGTTTCCCAAGAGCAGGCTTCTTGCAAGATCTCCAGGCCTATCTATAGTTCATTGGAGAGATACAATAGCTCCTACTCAGCACATGAGGTTTTTGGAATGAAATAAAATTATTAATAATTATGATGTATAATCTTTTCAGACAGGGGTTTATCTAGCGTTCCGTATCCATAGTACATAGGTAAAAAATCTTGTGTCAAATGGGTTGGTGTAAATACAATATATTTGTCACGTACTTTTTCTAGAGCAAAACAATCATCTACATCATACAGATCATCCTGATGTTTCTTTTCCTCTCCTGCACACAAAACAGCCAATGCTTTCTTGGTCGCAGCAGGTGGGGAAGGAGCGACATAAAAGCCAATTGCATGGTTTTCCCCAAATTTCTGTGGATCATAGCCACCCGCATTGACGAAATAGAGTTTATTATCACTCACTTGGGGTGTGTCAGCAAATGAGATTTCATAGCCATCCACATATTTGAGCTCGAGAAAGGCATCTATATGACACTGCGCCGAGCCACACCGCTTTTGTTGGAGATCCGTATAACAATCTTCAATACTTTCCCCTATAGAAAACTGTACATCATGCATCTCTACATGACATCATTTGATTCTTCCTCCAAGATAGACTGCAAAAAGTTTCATAGGAGAAATGAGAAATAAGAAATAAGATTTAAGAATTGAGAAGTAGTAGAATCCCCCGGTGCTCCGCACCACCCCCTTTCTAAAAGGGGGAGCACGATAGGCGATTATTTTGCACTTTGTAAATTTGCTCATTTGACTATTCGTTAATACGCTCTCGCGAACAAGACTCTCTTGGTGCTTGGTTGGCCCGAATAGACACACATGCCTGATTCTTCAGGGCTATCCAAAGGGATACATCTCGTCACGCAGTTGCACTCTTGTTTGATCTTTTCTTCAGTCTCAGCGGTTCCATCTCGATGGGCGAGGACAAATTTCCCCGCATCCAGTGCTTGCTTGAATTGGTCATAGGTATCTACGAGTACGGTATTGGATTCTCTCAAAGCCAGATTGCGTTGCAATAAGTCTTGTTGCATCTCGTGTAAGGTCTGCATCACAAAACTTGGCAGGTCTGCTATTGCTACTGATTGTTTGATTCCTGTATCTCTACGTACAACTTCCACCACTCCTTGCTCTTTATCTCTCTTGCCGACAGCTATTCTCAACGGGACTCATTTGAGTTCATACTCCGCATATTTCCATCCAGGCGAGTTTTGATCATCTGCATCGACTTTGATACTCAGGGGGACGTGATAGGTGAAGGGCTTGTCCAACGTATACTGCAAGGTCAGCACTTGTTGCTCAAGTGTTTGCATAGCTGGTGAGAGATAGTCCATGAGATCGGTATACTCATCTGGCGTTTTGAAAATAGGAACTATAACCACATGGACGGGTGCGAGCACCGGTGGTAGGATCAATCCCTTATCATCGCTATGTGATAAAATCAATCCTCACATCATACGAGTACTTGCTCATCGTGAAGTAGCATAGACGTATTGTTCCTCGTTATTGGTATCTTTGAATTTCACGTCAAACGCTTTGGCAAAATTCTGTCATAGGTGATGAGAAGTACATGATTGCAAGGCTTTGCCATCCTGCATATAGGCCTCCAGTGTATACGTATGATCTGCTCCCGCAAATTTCTCACTCTCTGATTTTCTCCCCGCTACCGGGTCTATCGCCAAGACGGTTTTAAAAAAAAGCTCATAGACACGTAGCATTTTCATAGCTTCTGCCTCTGCTTCTTCATCCGTCGCATGTGCAGTATGTCCCTCTTGCCACAAAAATTCCGCAGTACGCAAAAACATTCTCGTTCTCATCTCCCATCTCACCACATTTGCTCGCTGATTTATCAAAATAGGAAGATCACGATAGGAGCTAATCCACTTTTTGTAGGTATTCCAAATAATCGTCTCAGATGTAGGACGGATAATCAACTCTTCTTCGAGTTTTGCTTCTGGATCGACAATCACTCCATGTACCGGATCAGCCTTGAGACGGTAGTGAGTAACTACAGCGCACTCTTTGGCAAACCCATCTACATGACTTGCTTCTTTGGCAAGGTATGACTTGGGAATAAACAATGGGAAATAGGCATTTTGATGACCCGTTGCCTTGAACATCCCGTCTAATATTTGTTGCATACGTTCCCAGATAGC
Source organism: uncultured Candidatus Peribacteria bacterium (assembly GCA_964633455.1). Lineage (GTDB taxonomy): Bacteria > Patescibacteriota > Gracilibacteria > Absconditabacterales > Absconditicoccaceae > CAYUST01. The sequence continues at coordinate 15,085 of CAZWFZ010000005.1, forward strand.
ATAGCCCCACGGTTTGATCACCATACAACCACGCACATCACTATGCTCTGCTAAACCAGCCATCTCTACGAGTTGGTTGTATCGCTCAGAAAAATTTTCTGCTCTGGTAGGTAGTTTAGCCATGGGAAAGAGAATTTAGAATTAATCAAATGGATGTTGGGTCAAAACCCTCCGGCTCGTTGCACTCGCCACCTCCCTTCTAAAGGGAGGAATTCTGTGGGTATATACGTATTACTCTTCATCAAAATCAAAAGAGACTTCTTTGTCTTCTACTTCCTCCTCTTCTTCGTAGATGACTTTGGCAGTCTTTTTCTTCTTTCTTCTCTTGTCTCCTAGTGCTTTGTATTTTTCAAAATCATCCTCGAGACCGAGGAGTTTCTGCAAACCTTCATGCTCCTTGAGTTTTTGAAGAACCTTTTGCTCGATCTGTCTCACACGTTCTCTCGTTACATTAAATTCTGCGCCTACTTGCTCGAGCGTATATTTGGGGCCGTCAATTCCATATCTCATCTTGATAATCTTGGCTTCTCTTTCATCGAGCATATCCAAAATATACTCAAGGTTTTCTTTGAGAGTTTCTTTTTGGACGTGTTGATCTGGTCTGAGTGTTGCTTCGTCTGCCAATAAATCACCCAAACTATCTTTGCCATCATCTCCTATTTCTGCATCGAGTGATACGTTACCGAAAATAACTTCTTCAAGTTTTTTGATCTTTTTGATTGGGAATCATAGATGTTGTGCGACTTCCTTGGAGGTAGCTTCTCTCCCAAGTTTCTGAAAGAGTACTTGTGAAGCCTTGTTGTAGGCGTTGATTTCATCGATCAAATGGACGGGAATACGAACATTTTTGGTCATATCAGCGATAGCCTTGGTGATGGATTGTTTGATCCACCAGGTCGCATAGGTGGAGAATTTGAAATCTTTGTCTGGATCAAATTTCTCAATCGCCTTGATGAGTCCTGTATTCCCTTCTTGGATGAGATCCAAAAATGATAATCTCGATCCCAAGAACTTTTTGGCAATACTAATTACCAATCTCAAGTTGGACGAAATAAGTTTCTTCCTAGCGAAATCTTCGTTTTCGTTGTATCTGATAGCATAGGCAAGTTCTTTCTCTTCATCTGCGCTGAGCAAGGGTATTTTGGAGATCTCATTGAAGTACAACTTGATGAAGTCATTGTATTGCTTGTCATTGATCGTATGCGTTGTATCATAGAGAGTAATCTTACCAAGTTTGGTATCTCCTTGTTGTTTCCTGACCTCTTTGACCAATATATCCTCAATCGTTTCAATTCTCACACTGAGTTTATCCGCCAACTCATAAAACTTTTCAAGTAGTTCTACTTGCTTTTCGATGTCATTAATCTCGGACAAAATTTCATCTTCGGTAATATATTCTTTTTCCAATCACGCTCTCAGAATCTTTTGGAGTCCAGGCGTTAGATCAGAAATATCATCATATAATTTATCTCGTAGCGCAATCTTTGCTTGCATCATCAGTGATGAAGGATCAAAAAGAATAAAAATCGCACATCTCTAGTATACTTATTCAACCACTTCCAAAACTATCAACTGATTTCCAGCACCAATGGTACTACCCAATATTTGTCCTGCCACTTGTTTGAGCGCAGCATCATCTGTACCTGACTGACGTATACCGAGCAGTTGACTAAATGCTTTTCTTTCATCGCTCGTCAAGTCAGCCATATCAGCAGCAACTACGGTCGGTCTTCTCGCAATATCCAGCATCTTGTCCTCTCTTATTTGTACACCCATGATCTCAGCAATATCAGTGATAAACGTACCATCCTTGATTCTCTGAGTTGCAATATCCACAGCCGCAGCGAACATAGGCGTGTTGGTGCCACCGAAGAATCTCATAATAGCCATTCTCGCTCTAAATAACGCAAGCGTATCTCCTTCCATGCCACCAAAAGTACTATCAGGCATAGTAAATGCATACTTAGCACCAATATTGTTGGAAGTTACATGACGAACATATCCTTTTTGTGCTAGCTTCGCAAGCATAGTAAATGCGCCATCATCGATAATAGTGTTTGTAGTAGTATCAATTTTTCCAAAGAATCTATTAAACAAGGTATTATTTCCTGCACCTTGCACTACCGTACCAATATTAGGATCAATCACAATATATTTAATTTTCTTGTCCTTCAATCTCAAGTAGGATTTGCAAGGATCATTATCAGAGAACAAGAGCCACAAGCCTCCAAGCATATTGTCAGCCGTGACATTGGTTTGATCTTTGATGAAATATCTTGCATAGGTACCTGCAATATAGACGCCTTCTTCTTCCTTTCTGGTGTTGATGGTATCCAAAAATGCATTGTAATGTGGGAACTGCATAGCAAACACATCATCAGAACCAAATCTATTGGTGGAAGGTGTCAAACGATTGAGTGATTCATCAAACTGCTCTATTCTACCATTGTTGGTTTTGTACCAGACAAATGCTCCGCCTCCTCACTGTGACGCTATTCTTGCTAAGTTCAATACCATCTGCAACATACCAAATGCGAAGAATCCAAGTATCAAGAAGGTAGCCAAGAGTCTATTATTTTGATCACGATCCGTCAATAAGGTGTATATGAAGAAAATGAACGACAAGATAGTCCAAATAACGATACCAATTGCATACCACAAAATACCACCACCCACAAATGACCACAACATCCAACCACATAACGTCACAACGCTGATACCGGTGAGTTGGTGATTGCGTGTAGCAATACCATATCCCGCTCAAATTACGACAAAGAGTATCAAGATAATCCACATGATACCAATATCTGTATAGTAACTACTGAGGTTTTGGAGTGACCAGTTGAAACTAATATTGAATACATTCAAGTATTTATACGGGACGAAAATATGATTGACGCCATCATAGGCGACAACCTTGATAGTATTATCTTGCATAAAACTATCCACTGCATTGAACTCTGCTGCATACGTAATACGTAACTGCGCAGGATTACCTCATGATTTAGCAGCTTGCGCCAAGGTAGCAAAATCATCGCTAATCGGTGAATCACTAGGTATTTCTTTGCTGAGTGTGTCAAATGTTTCAGGGGTAAGTGCTTTCCATTGTGTCTCATAGGTACACAATGCTACTGCATCTTTGACGTTCCAATCAAACGGATTGAATCCATGACAACCAGGACTCATCAGTTGTCCTCGCCATACGCCAATAAACGGCTTGATACCTCTTTGCTGATCATTGGTTCCTCCTTTCCATCCATATCCAATATATCTACCCACATCTTCAGAATACCCATCACCACCTTCTTCTTGAGACTTGATAGTTGAATATAGTGCTTCTGTGTCTGCAAGCCCAAGTGTACTCAATGTACAATCAGCCTTGGGAGCAACTACACCATCTGTCTGCGCATAGAGCGGAATCTGTCTATGCGTGGGAAGTGTTTGCTGAGTAGGCGCTTTACCAAACAAAATATTCTTCATCACCGTCCCCACAGAAAATTCATCAGCATAGATCAAAGTGTGTGCTACCACAAAAGGTCATTTGATAATTACAATAGAGATTATGAACGTCCCCGCCCACAATAAGAAATACTGTCCTACATGGAGTAACTTCCTAAGCCATGCACGACCTACATCTGCGATAAATACTCCACCGCCCAAAGCGAGCGACCATTTACCGAGAGCTGGCGTAATATATGCATCGATTCCTGAAAATTTCATTGCACTCAATGCACCAATAATAGCCAACATCACTCCAACTACTCCCAATATACCAAACCAAATCCATCGTAAGAAGAGCCCAAAATTAACCACATCAAACATCGCAGTTGGTTTTGCTAATGCTGCAATTGCATAAAAGAATCCTGACAAAATAATCACCAAGACAAGATCACGATGTACACGTTTGTAGTTTTCATCTTTGGCATGCTGTGCTAGTGCACGCAAGAAATAGAATCAACTATACATTGCCAAAATAATCAACGCCATTACTCCTAGATCAGTTTTGTTGTCAATGAACACGAGGAATGCTCCCATACCACTCATCAACCGAAGCAAGAGCATAAACCATCACATACCCAATACATACAAACGTGCGTCACGATTGATAACACGCATGGTGTGTCCAAGATATCAAATTACTTCTGAAATCAATCCCAAACCAAACAGTAATACAAAGATACCACTCCAGAAATTCATTTCAATTGCTACCGTATCTGGAGAAATACCAAAGAATGATCCAAAGGGTTGCACCAAAGAAAACCAAAAAGTAATATATATGTACCACAAATGTGGAGTAACTGCCATATTTATCTCATTCCAATAGTAGCCATTATGTGCAGCTCGCATTTTGGGAAAGAACATATACGCATGATTTGCATCCCAAGCGGTAGGATAAGGAATGTAGGCAAGCATAAATCCAAGATCCAAATAGACAATAGAAAGTAATACCATTAAAAAGATCAAAAACTCTGCCCAGAAGCTCGTTGATAGCAACTCATCTACTCATCGATCATCAGACTTAGATGAGTATTGTCGATAGGTAGTAATCAAAGCAATAGCTACTGCAGCAGTCACATATGTCCAAACAACTACTTGTCCTATAGCCCATGATTGTATAGTAAAAGCCAAGAATGGAAGTGCAAAAAAGATATACCAAACATGGTGCATAGCTCCTTGCATGAAGTGGAGTGATTGCTCTACAATTGCCCAATCATCCTGCCAGTTTCTTGCTCGTAGGAGTTTGATAAGAATGGGAACAATAAAGACTAATCGAGTCAACACCGGATGGAAAATATTGAGGAGAACTAACACATAAGTAACCACCAAGAATGCAGCCAATCCAAGTCCAAGATTGATGAGTACATCGAAAATAGCCGTAGTGCCCAAACGAAGAAACTTCTCTTTGAGATACGTACCGGTCATATAGAATCCCACCAGTGTGTAGATTGCTATACCAAACAACAAGATAGTATTAATCAGAAACTTTATCGTTCCTCACAACAACTCCGCTCTCATGATAATATACGTTATCCCGAAGAGAAAGAGATTGATAAGCAACATCACGACAAGTGTCCAAAAGTTTTTTTTCTTGCTAAACATCAGATAGGCCGTGGGGATCATAGCAAACATGAGAGCGCTCAAGATTGTTTTTCCATTTTGTCGTCCTTTGAGCATTCACTCATAGTAACCATGATATGCCATATACTCATTGAAGAATGAGAATCCAACATACCCCAACACCACTAGTGCTAGTACCAAAAATACTTTTTTAATCATCGTGAACGATATATCAAAAGGGTAAAAATCAAATGGTTATTCTTTTTCAGCATACACGTACAGCAAGAATTTCTTGGTCAATGGCATAATCACAAAAAGTGTTAATAAGTTATTGATCATCAACATTGTACCAAATCATTTGAATGCATTCGTACCCATAAAGAATAACAACATAGCTATCATGAAGGTCGTCATATTCCCATCAATAATTGCTCACTTACTTCTCTGATATCCATCAGTAATTGCATTGAACCAAGATTTGTTTTGTGCACGTTCTTCTTTGAGTCTTTCAAAAATCAAGACATTCGCATCAACTCACATACCTATACTCAACAAAATAGCAGCAATTCCACTCAATGAAAGCGCATATCCAACTATTTTGATGATTGCAAACTGTACCAAGAGATAACTAACCAAAGTCCACATTGCAACAGCTCCCCATCTCCATCCATATAAATATATCATTACACATGCTACCATGACAAATCATATAAATCCTGCATAAAGAGCTCACTGCGAGGCATATGCTCCAAGCGAAGGAGATACTTTCTCTTCGTGAGAAAGAATAAGAGGAGCAGGAAGAGCTCATTCATTGAGATTTTCTACTAGTGCCTTGACAGAAATCATATCAAACTGTCCATCAATTTGTGCACTTCCACCACAGATTTGTTCTCTAATGACGGGCGCAGTGACTAGTTCTCATCAAACAAAAATTGCTAATTGCTTACCAACAATTGCCGTCGTGATATTACAGAATATTTCCTTACCACCATCATCGAAGTTGATGACCGCTACAGGTTGCCCTGTAGGTGATTGACTTACATTTGCAAACTTGAAGTTTGCACCATTGAGAATTTTTTTGGTTTTGGGATCTTGTGCCGTCACCCACAACGGTTTGTAGGTCACCAAGATATCTTCAATATCATAATATACTTGTGAAGATGTGTTTCATGAGAGGTCTGTTGACTCTATGGTACGCATACCATTGAATTTACTAATCACCCAACCATCAAGTAAGGTCTCTTGAGGTTGTCCATCTACCAAGGTCAAGCCCGTACCATAGACTCATTCCAATAAGGTCGACGTAACGGTGCCTGTAGGAAGGGTTGCAAAACGTGCTAGATCCTTTTGGTGCATTGCAGGCAAGTTCTCAGCAGTAGCCCCGGTGAAATGATTATAAAAAATATTGTCAGATACTTTGGTGTTCGCTAACCCTGCAAATAATGCTGGTGTTTGTACTGCTTGTTTGAGCAAGTCCTCAGCCATGAGTTGTCTGGTAGCACGTTGCTCCTCGCCATCGCCTACATAAGGAAGTTTGAATTCAAGCTCGACGGTTTTGCCAATAATTTCTTTGGCTTCATCTAAGTTACTAATACCTCCAATTTCAACAACGACATATTCACCATCGCTCAATGATTGAATATAACTTGTGTAATCACTTACTCCAAGTTTTGAAATTCTCCCGTCGATATTTTGAAGAATAATATCTTTCACTCACTTGGTAATCTGAGCGAATTCTTGCGGATTCGAATAAACTTCCTTGTACTTAGACAAGTCTATTTTGTACGACAGTCTCACACCACCTGCAATGTCCATTCCTTTTTTGAAATGACTAATACCTTGAGAGGTAAGTACTCGACTACTCTTTCACGTACTTGGATCAAAAGAATTTCACACAAAGAAGACAATACACAAACAAATAGCCATCAATAATCGATAGCCTCCCATTACAACTTTTTTCATTACTACCTCACACAAAAAAATAAAGAAGAAATATTATTCTTGGGGATCATCCAAAAACTTGTTGAGCAACCTAAACGGTTGCATGACATAATTCTGTAGAAGGTCATACTTTTTCCTGACGTCACGAGCCATTGCACTCACCGAAAAGAGAATTGAAATCATCAAAATCCCTATCACCATACCCAAAATCACACACAGTGCCCCACCAATAAGCAAGATTCCATGAGCAATCGCATAGACAGTTTCCATATGGTCGTGCATAAATCATAAAAAAGTCGCCTGATACTACCTATTTTGCAAGGCAATGCAAGTCCACAACATCTCTTGTACGTGACGATGCGGGCTTATGTATCTGAAGGAAAGGTAAGTGTTTGTTTTTGGAAATGTGGTTCACTTCCGCCAAAGAGTGCTTTGGATCGTCGCATCTTTGCTTGCTTTTCATCACCTAGATCTTTGGCAAGACTTGCTAAAGTTTGGAAGAGTCGCGGTTGCGGATATCGTCTTACCAACTGTTGAAGTGAGTTGTACGCTTTCTCTTGATAGCCATGTGCCAAAAACATACCTGCCTTACCATACAAACAGACATAGCCATATTGTTCGCCAATGCTCTCTTTGCAGCGTCCCAAAAATAAGAGAATAGTATGATACCCTTCGGTAAACAAACTCATCGGTTGTTGCATTCTAATCGGCTTGAAAAATACAAGATCAAATAAGGTATAGAAATCATGCACCGTTAGTCCAGATTGCGTGGCTAAGTGCTCTGCTTGCTCTAGGAAACGATCCGTATCTCCCGTCTCTTCATATAATAACAAGAGATATCTCATCACATCCTGAGCAAACTCCGGATCGGTGACCTGTGAAAACAGCGCTATGCTCTGAGGAAGATTGCCTGCGGAGCGGGTCGCGACTGCTTCCAAGAAAAAATAACGTTGTTGGTTATCTGGATCGAGTTGTTTGAGTTGTTGAAGGGCGATGATAGCTGTTGGCCAGTCCATCAAATGCATACTCGCATACGCTAGGAGTTGCCGGGGAAGAATGTATTGCGGATCTACTTTGCTGATACGTTGAGCAACAACACGAACAGGTTGGTAATAGCCTTCTTTGAATAATTCAAGGGCGATCAGTCCATCGAAATAATACGCCGGTGGATCTTTGTATCAGCTCATCGTGGTATTGATATGTTCTACGGTTTTTTTCCACGGGAGATACTCTCACGTCAGGAGATCGGTGAAATACTGAAAATGGTTGGTATCACCTTTGGTAAAAGCGACGAGACTATCATAGTAGTTACTTTGTTCTGGTGTCAATGCTCCGTCACGTGCGAAATCATGGACAAATTTTTTGATACGTGCAAGATTTTTGACATGCAGTTCAATTGCATTGAATAACGTATACACAAAATCTGTCGGACGAATATAGGTGAGTAACTTCCCTTGAGATTGCAACGTAACCATCGAAGCAAACGCACCAGAAAAGTCATGAACCGCTAGCGCAGCATGAATAACATAGGGTAATAATTCTTGTCCTGTTTGTTGGTTTGCAAGCTCTTGGAGGACACGGTATTGGGTCAACATATCATCTTGGTCTGCAGCTTGGCGATACAGAGTTGCTAAGTCGGTAGTGTCAGGAATTTCTGGTAATGCACTTTCACCTAGTTCTTCAACAAGTCCTGCGGTCAAGAGCAATGAATCCGGAGCCATTTTCTCTCGAGTCTCCTCTACACTTCACGTATTTGTCTTTCCACTCAATGGATCCAACTGTCCAGATTTTCGAACAATTCAAGAAGCAAGAACGATAATGATCGCTCCTGCTACACTCCAAAAAACTTTATTTGTTATCATCTTTTGCCTGTTCACTAAAACGGTCTAGCTGCTGTGACAACATACCACATGCACCAATCATGGCAGCATTATCAGTACAATACGCAAACTGCTTGGGAAACAAGATAGGAATAGCGGTTTCATTGTTTTTTTCAAGGTGTTCTTGTATCACCTCGCGCAATCTAAGATTTGCAGAAACACCTCACACCACCCACACCGATGGTGCATGATATTTGGAAGCATAATAAGCAACTTTGGACGCTAAAGCCTCGACCACCGCTTCTTGGAAACCAAAAGCGATATCTGCTTTATCTGCATCCGTGAGCGCTCCATGGGTACTCACTCGATGCTGTATACGTTGTTGCACTTGTCCTTTGATACCCGAAAAACTAAACAGTCACTCCATGTCTTGCTGAGCACGAACACGAAATTCCCACGTTGTATTTTCTTTTCACGAAAGAGCTTGCTGACCAATTCGTGCGCCTCATGGATACGGACCATCAAGCATCCTCGCTACTTTGTCAAAAACCTCACCAGCTGCATCGTCCATCGTTTGGGCAAGTTTAGTCACCGTGAAAAGTCCTACCTGACGTGTAGATCAGACAGGGAGATGTCCTCTTTTGTGTCGCTGGAGATCTTCATTTTTTGTTTGTGGTGCTGTGGCAGTATCGGTGATCAGATAGATATCATTGTGGCCACCGCTCACCGTCAAACAAATTGCGGGTAGTTTGAGATCTGAAATATTTCTTTCGAGCAAGACAGAAAACACATGTCACATAATATGATCAACTTCAATCACCGGCAGTTTGTAGATTGCACGCAATGTATACGCGGTAGTAATACCGACCACCAACGCAC